>DASQPY010000001.1:0-2985 GCA_035643735.1 Actinoallomurus sp.
TGCGGCTACTCGGCTCGCTGCTGTTCGCGGCCACCGGCGTCGTCATGGTCGTCTTCACCGGCCAGTGGTACTGGGCGCTCATGGCCCTCGCGTACCCGGTCATCCAGGTCGGCGAGTGGATCGCCGACCGCCTGTACGGCCGCAAGTCGTACAAAAAGGCTCTTCGCGAGTACCGCGCGAAGAAGGCGGAGTTCGACGGCGCGCTGGAGAGCCTGCGGCGCGCCGACCAGGCCGAGTGGCGCGCCCTGGCACCGGACCCCGCCGAGGTCCTGCTCACCGCGACCGGCCCGCGCCGCCGGCTGTGGGAGCGCCGCGTCACCGATCCCGACACGCTCCACCTGCGCATCGGCCTGGCCGACCTGCCCGCACGCATCGAGTTGCGGCCAGGCCGCGGCGGTGGCGACGAGCCGTCGATGCCGCCTCCCCCGGTCGCCTATGCCGTACCGGTCCCCCTCCCGCTGGCCGAGCTGGGCGTGGTGGGCCTGTCCGGCGCCCGCGACCGTTCCCGCGCGCTGGCCCGCTGGCTGGTCGCCCAGGCCGCCGCGCTGCACAGCCCGCGTGACCTGGCCATCATCGTCCTGTCGGCCTCGCCGGACGCCGCGTCCCACTGGAACTGGGTGCGCTGGCTGCCGCACTGCGCGCCGCGCGAGGGCGAGGACTGCGTAGCGCTGATCGGCGCCGACCCGGACACGGTGGCCCGGCGCGTGACCGAGCTGGCCATCCGCATCACCGAACGACGGCGCTCGGCGGAGCCGTCGTTCGGGGCCGCGCCCTCTTCTGACGCGTACAACATCCTGCTGGTGCTCGACGGAGCCCGGCAGCTGCGCCGCGTCCCGGGCATGCCGCAGGTCCTCAGCGGTGGCCCGGGCGTCGGCCTGCACGCGATCTGCATCGACGACGACGAACGCCTGCTGCCGGAGGAGTGCACGGCCGTCGCCGTGTGGGACTGGGACCGCCCGACCCACGTACGGCTGCACGGCAACGGCCTCGACTCGGTCGGCGCGGTGCTGGCCGACCAGGTGACACCGGCCTGGTGCGACCGCCTGGCCAGGGCACTCGCTCCCGTACGCGACGTGTCCCGCGACGATGCCGAGTCGATGATCCGGTCGTCGGCGCGGCTGCTGGAGATCCTGCACATGCCTACGCCGTCTTCGGCCCAGATCCAGGCCGTGTGGCAGGCCGGGGGCCGTACGACGTCGGTGCCTCTTGGCGTGTCCGCGGATGGTGTTTTCTCGGTGGACCTGCGGTTCGACGGGCCGCACGGGTTGATCGCGGGTACGACCGGTGCGGGCAAGTCGGAGCTGCTGCAGACGTTGATCGCGTCTCTCGCCGTGGCCAACCGCCCCGACGAGATGACGTTCGTCCTGATCGATTACAAAGGTGGCGCGGCGTTCGCGGACTGCGCATCCCTGCCTCACGTGGTCGGGATGGTGACCGACCTCGACGGCCACCTGACCGAACGCGCCCTGGAGTCGCTGGGCGCCGAGGTACGCCGGCGGGAGTCCCTGCTGCTGCACGCGGGCGCCAAGGACATCGAGGACTACTGCGCCCTCTTCGACGCGGGCGACCGGCGTGCGCCTGTGCGGGTGCCCCGGCTGGTCCTGGTCATCGACGAGTTCGCGGCGATGGCGGGAGAGCTGCCGGACTTCGTCGAGGGCCTGGTCGACATCGGGCGCCGTGGCCGGTCGCTGGGGGTGCACCTGCTTTTGGCCACGCAGCGGCCGGCAGGTGTCGTGACCGGTGACATCCGGGCGAACACGAACCTGCGCATAGCGCTGCGCGTGACGGACGCGGACGAGTCGTCGGACGTGATCGACGATCCGTCCGCCGCACGAATCTCCAAGTCGTCCCCGGGCCGTTGTTACGTACGGTCGGGCGCGGCCGCCCCGGTGGCGGTCCAGGCGGCCCGGATCGGGGGCCGCCGCCCGGGGAACGTGTCCTCGGTACCTGCGCAGGTCGTGCCGTTGCCGTGGGCTCGCCTGGGGCGGCCGCTGGCTCTGTCTTCGGCCGTCGAGGACGAGTCGTCGATGGTGACGGACCTGAAGGTGCTGGTGGCCGCCGTCCGTGAGGCGTGTGATCGGTCGGGGATCTCGGAGCAGGCAGCGCCGTGGCTTGCGCCGTTGCCTTCTACGGTGACGCTCGATGACCTGCCCGCGGTGTTCGCCGATGAGGATGACGTGGCGCCGCTGGCCTTCGGCCTGACCGACCTGCCGGCTTCTCAGTCTCGGTCGGCGCTCTCACTGGACCTGGTGCACGGCGGGCATCTGTACGTGGCCGGGTCCGCGCGGTCGGGGCGCTCCACGGTGCTGCGCACTTTGGCGGGGGCACTGGCGTCGTCGTGCGCACCTTCGGACGTCCATTTGTACGCGATCGACTGCGGCGCGAACGCCCTGCTGCCGCTGGTGGCCTTGCCGCACTGCGGCGCGGTGGTGGGCCGCGACCAGATCGAGCGGATGGAACGGCTGCTGGCGCGGCTCCACACGGAGGTATCTCGCCGTCAGCAGGTGTTGGCGGCTACAGGGTTCGCGTCTTTGGCGGAACAGCGAGCTGCGGTGGCGCCTTCAGAGCGGTTGCCCTGGATGGTGCTGATGCTGGACCGCTGGGAGGGCTTCGTCGCGGCCTTTGAGAACTACGACTATGGGCGCCTGATCGACACGATCCTGCGCCTGCTGCGGGAGGGTGCCGCGGTGGGGCTGAGGGCAGTCTTCACGGGCGACCGCTCAGGGCTGGGCGGCCAGGTCTCGACCGTCTTCGACAACCGCCTCGTCCTGCGCATGTCCGACCCGAACGACTACAACTACGCGGGCATCAACGAACGCCACGTGCCCTCAGAGATGCCTCCTGGCCGCGTCCTCGAGGCAATCGGGACGGCCGGCACCTCTCTCCGCGAATCGCAGATCGCCCTACTGGACGCGGAAGCACCTGGAACAGCTCAGGTCGCCACACTGCAACGGCTCGCGCGCGAAGCCGAGCGATCGTATGGTC
>DASQPY010000002.1:0-7154 GCA_035643735.1 Actinoallomurus sp.
ACCTCGTCGGCGAACGACGAGAGCCGGTCGACCATGGTGTTGAGGGTGTCCTTGAGCTGGAGGATCTCGCCCTGCGCGTCGACGGTGATCTTCTTGGAGAGGTCACCGCCGGCCACCGCCGTGGCGACCTGCGCGATGCTGCGGACCTGGCCGGTGAGGTTGCCGGCCATGGAGTTGACGTTGTCGGTGAGGTCCTTCCAGACGCCGCTGACGCCGCCGACCTGTGCCTGGCCGCCGAGGCGTCCTTCGGTGCCGACCTCACGGGCCACACGCGTGACCTCGTTCGCGAAGGCCGACAGCTGGTCGACCATGGTGTTCAGGGTGTCCTTGAGCTGGAGGATCTCGCCCTGGGCGTCGACAGTGATCTTCTTGGACAGGTCGCCGTTCGCGACGGAGGTCGCCACCTGGGCGATGTTGCGCACCTGGCCGGTGAGGTTGCCGGCCATGGAGTTGACGTTGTCGGTGAGGTCCTTCCAGACGCCGCTGACGCCACTGACCTGTGCCTGGCCGCCGAGGCGTCCTTCGGTGCCGACCTCACGGGCCACACGCGTGACCTCGTCGGCGAACGACGAGAGCTGGTCGACCATGGTGTTCACGGTCTGCTTGAGCTCGAGCAGCTCACCCGTCGCCTCGACGGTCACCTTGCGGGTCAGGTCGCCACTCGCCACCGCGGTGGTCACCAGGGCGATGTCGCGTACCTGGCCGGTCAGGCGGCTGGCCATGGCGTTGACCGCGCCGGTGACGTCGCGCCATCGGCCCGACATCTCCCGTGGAGTGGCCTGGCCGCCGAGACGGCCCTCCGCGCCGACCTCGCGGGCCAGTTGCGTGACCTCCGCGGCGAACTCGTCGAGATGCTCGACCATGCGGTTGACGCCCGTACCCATCCGCAGCAGCTCACCACGCCACGGCCGGGTGCCGGTGTCGAGCTCGATGCGCTGGCTCAGATCGCCGTCGGCGACCGCGTCGGCCACTCTGGCCATCGCGGTGGCGGACTGGACGAGAGCGTCGATCAGCGCGTTGGCCGCCGCGTTACCCGTCGCCCACGCGCCCTCGCCGCCCGCCCCCAGGCGCTCATCGATCCGGCCTTCGTGACGGACTTCACGTTGGACCCGTACGAGCTCCCCGGTCAGATGGCCGGCGCGCGCCTGGACCTCGTTGAAGACCGAGGCGATCTCCGCCATGACGTCATCACCGGAGGTGTCGAGTCTGGTCTCGAAATCGCCGTCGCGCAGTGCGCTGAGCGCATCGAGCACGGGCCGCAGGTCGGCCGCGTCGTACTGGGCGCTCACCGGTGCATGGGACGTGCTTCGAGCCATTGACTTCCACCTCGCCTTCCATGCGGCGTGGTCGGGGATATGTACAGTCCACCCGGGGAATCTGCCACGATGGCAGCGTCGTGCATCCCCGAGACGAATCCAAGTGGCTGTGGAGAAGAACCCAAAGAGGTACGCGACCTTCCCGCCGGAGGTCGCGTCTGTCGCGGCTGCACGGCGTTTTGTCGGGGAGACGCTACGTAACTGGGGCGTCGACGAGGTGGACGACGCCATGCTACTCACCAGCGAACTGGTTACGAACGCAATCGTGCACGCGGGGACCGAGGTGGAGGTCGTGTGCGAGGCCCTCCCCGGGCAGGTGAGAGTGGAGGTGCACGACCGGCACCAGGCGCGCAGGATCCCCATCCCCGGCGACCAGGTGAGCGGTCGCGGGCTGCTGTTCCCCGAGACACTGGCGACCTCGTGGGGCGTCACGTACGGCCAGGGCGACAAGCAGGTCTGGTTCACCATCCCGGGCACCTCGGGAGAGAAGCAGTCGCCCCCGCCGCCGACGTACGAAGAGATCATCAGCGCCCCGCGCCCGACCCGGCCGACGGTCGACCAGCTCGCCCACCGCACCGCGCAGACCGCGCAGGACGCGCTGGGCGCCGACTGCGTGTACGTCCTGCTCACCGAGGACGACGCCGAACTCGTGCTCAAGGCGACCTCCGGCGTACGGCCCGAGGGCGCGGCGCTGGAGATGGGGCTGGAGGGTGCTCCGGTGGGCGGCCGCGGTGTGTACGCCGACCTGGGCGGCAGCCCGTACAACCTTCCGGCCCTGCAGGCCGCCGGGATCCGCTCGCTGGTCACCGCGCCGTTCGTCGTCGACGGCCGGGGGATCGGGCTGCTGATCGCCGCCTCACGCGACGCGGCTCATTTCAACGAGGAGGACGTCGAGCACCTCCAGCAGGTCGCCGACCGGCAGGCGCCCTCCCTCGAACGCGCACGCCTGATGGAGCTGGAGCGCGCCCGCCGTGGCTGGCTCGGCTTCCTCGCCGAGGCGAGCAGCCTGCTCGCCGGCACCCTCGACCAGCAGATGACCATGGCCCTGGTGGCCCAGTTGATCGTGCCGCGGCTGGCGACCTGGTGCGCGTTGTTCACCGTACGGGATGGGGTGTCGGCCCTCCCGGCGTACGCGTGGCACGCCGACGAGACCATGGTGGCCGACCTGCGCACGATGCTCGAAATGGTGCCCCCGGCGCCACCGCCGGCCGAACCCGGGCCCTGGGAGGGGTTCGGCCCCGGCCCCGCCGCCGGGGAGCCGATGCCCGCCACCGCCCACCGGGTGACCGGCGACGTCGCCCACGTGTTCCCGCTGCTGGCGCGCGGCCGCAGCATCGGCATGCTCGTCGTCGGCGGCCCGAAGGGCGCGCGGTTCACGCGCGACATGCTCGAGCTGACCGAGGACCTGGCCGGCCGTGCGGCGCTCGCGATCGACAACGCACGCCTGTACGAGGAGCAGGCGGACATGAGCCGTACGCTCCAGCGCAGCCTGCTCCCGCCCGACATCCCGGTGATCCCGGGCCTCGACCTGGCCGTCGTGTACGAGCCGGCGGGAGGCGAGAGCAGCGAGGTGGGCGGCGACTTCTACGACGTGTTCAACGTGGGCTCGCGCTGGCGGTTCGCGATCGGCGACGTCTGCGGCACGGGGCCGGAGGCGGCCTCGGTGACCGGACTGGCCCGTCACACGCTGCGGATCCTCGGGCGGGAGGACTACTCCATCCCCGATGTGCTCCAGCGGCTCAACGCCCTGATCCTGGAAGAGGGGCCGAGGGCGCGGTTTCTGACGCTCCTGCACGGGGAGGTCGAGCCGCTCGCGGACGGCAGCGCCCGCGTGACGTACGCGACGGCGGGACATCCGCCGCCGCTGTTCCTCAGTCCCGGCGGCACGGTCGACGGTGACGCCGAGTCGGACCTGATGCTGGGGGTGTTCCCCGAGGCGGAGTTCTCGGTACGGACGGTGACGCTCCAACCGGGCCATCTCGTCCTGGGCTTCACCGACGGGGTGACCGAACGCCGCAACGGCGACCGGCTGCTCGGCGACGACCAGGGCCTCGAACACGTCCTGGCGGCCTGCGCCGGCCTGGGCGCCGGCGCGGTGGCGGCACGGATCAGCAGGACGGTACGCGCCTTCTCCGGCGAGCCGTCGCACGACGACATGGCACTGATCGTCCTTCGCATCGCGGAGTAAGAGCCCGCGCGGGCTCTCAGTCTCAGGCGTCGAACAGCCGTTCGGTCGGCGCGTCGATGAGGTCGAGGATGCGGCCGGTGAAGTAGACGGTGCCGAGGATGAGGATCTTCTCGCCGAACGCCGCGAGCCTCGCGGGGGTGAGGCCGGCGGCGTCGATCGCGCCCTGGGTGCGCGTGAAGCGGAGGCTGTCGCGGTCCGGCATCCGCACGAGGGTGACGGGGAGTCCTTCGAGCTCGGCCAGTACGCCGGAGATGTCCTTGTGGTCCGGGAGACAGACGAGGACGTGATCGATCCGGTCCCAGTGCCGGTACGCCTCGTGGACGGCCGCCGCGGCTCCGGCCCGGCCGATCGCGGAGTCGACGAGAAGCGTCGCGCCGGGGATGGTGTGCCAGGAGGTACGGCTGGGGAGCCGTACGGAGGCCAGGACCCTGGCCGTCCGGGCGCCGTCCGGTGCCGGGCGGCCCATGGCGTCCAGGAGGCGTTGCGCGGCGGCGCGGCCCAGGGCGGCGTTCGGGCGGTTGAGGCCGTGGGGGACAGACGGGCCTTCGGTCCTTGCGGGGTCGCCGCTCTTGCGGGGACTGCCGATGGGGATGGAGGCGGCCTCGATCGTCTCGACGCTGCCGCCGGCGGTGGCGACGGTGGCCGCGATCGCCGCCGCGACGGCGGGGGTCTGGGGCAGCGACACGACCGCGGACGTGGTCTTCGCCGCGATGCCGGCCTTGTCCGCGGCGATCTCCGCGGGGGTGTCGCCGAGCACACCGAGGTGTTCGCCGAACACCTCGGTGATCGCGAGGACCGACGGCGGAAACAGGCCCGCCTCGTCGGAGACGCCGCCCATACCCGCCTCCAGCACGATGACGCCGGCACCGACGTCCCGCGCGTGCAGAAGACCGGCGAGCGTGAACAGCCCGCTCGGCGACAGATATCCATCATGCCCGGGCGGCAGTGAGCGCGCCGCCTGGCGGAGCCGGCGCCCGAGCCCGGCCAGTTCGTCCCCGGAGACGGCGGCCCCGTCGACCCGGATGCGCTCGACGTCGCTGCGCAGGCCGGGACTGGTGACCGTGACCACCCGGCACCCCGCGGCGACGAGCCATGCCGAGGCGTACGTCGCCGCCGTGCCCTTGCCCTTCGAACCGACGACGGTGAGCACGGGCGGACCGGGCTCGGCGACGCCGAGCAGCCCGGCGAGAAGAGCGGCCCGCCGCAGGCTGCGGCGATCACCGGGACCACGCCGGCTCCACTCTTCGAAGAAGAAGGCAGGGACGGCCTCGGCCGTCATCAGCGTCCTTCCCACGGATCCGGCACCCCCGGCAACGACGATAGCCGCCCCCGGAGGCGGGATCGACCTGGCCGGACACCGGAGATCGTCCGCGGGAGGGGCGGTCCCCGGGCGGCCCGAAGCGCGGGGGGCGTGCCCGTAGGGTCGGGGGTGGCGGCGGGCGTTAGTAGGCTCTGATCGTGACTGGGAGCAGCTATGAGGAGGCCGTACGCGGGATTCGTGAGCGTGGGGTCGAGTGGGACATCGACCCGACGCTGGACCGGATCCGGGACCTGACCGACATTCTCGGGTCACCGCAGCGGGCGTACCCGGTGATCCACGTCACCGGGACCAACGGCAAGACGAGCACCGCGCGGATGATCGACGCCCTGCTGCGCGAGCGCGGCCTGCGGGTCGGCATGTTCACCAGCCCCGAGCTGCACACCATGCGGGAGCGGATCGGCGTGGACGGCCGGCCGGTCAGCGAGGAGCGCTTCGCCGAGATCTACGACGACGTCCTGCCCTTCGCCGAGCTGATCGACGCCAAACACGACGTGAAGGTCTCCTTCTTCGAGATGCTGACCGCGATGGCGTTCGCCGCGTTCGCGGATGCTCCGGTGGACGTCGCGGTCGTCGAGGTCGGCATGGGCGGCGTCTGGGATGCCACCAACGTCGCGGACGGAGCCGTGGCCGTCATCACCCCGATCGGGCTCGACCACACCGAGGTGCTCGGCGACACGATCGAGGCCATCGCGGCCGAGAAGGCCGGGATCATCAAGGCCGGCTCGATCGCGGTCCTCGCGCAGCAGCCGGTCGAGGCGGCCGAGGTGCTCATCCGCCGTGCCACCGAGGTGGGCGCGACCGTGGCGCGCGAGGGCATCGAGTTCGGTGTGCTCCAGCGTGAGCTGGCGGTCGGCGGGCAGCTGACCCGGCTCCAGGGCCTGCGCGGCGTGTACGACGACGTGTTCCTGCCCGTGTTCGGCGACTACCAGGCGAGCAACGCGGTGTGCGCGCTGGCGGCGGTCGAGGCGTTCGCCAGTGGGCGGCCCACCGGTGAGTCGACGGGGGAGGGCGCCCAGCTCGACCCCGACCAGCTCGACCCGGACCTCGTACGCGCCGCGTTCGTGAAGGCTCCCTCGCCCGGGCGGCTCGAGGTCGTCCGCACCGGGCCGACCGTCCTCGTCGACGCCGCGCACAACCAGGACGGCATGGCGGCCACCGCGGCCGCGGTGACCCAGGAGTTCGGCTTCACGCGCCTCGTCGGGATCCTCGCCGTGATGGCGGACAAGGACGTCGCAGGAATGCTGGAGGAGCTCGAGCCCCTGCTGGACGAGCTGATCGTCACCCGTAACTCCTCACCACGGTCGATGTCGGCGCACGACCTGGCGGAGGTGGCACTGGAGGTCTTCGGCGAGGACCGCGTCCATATCGTGCCCCGGCTGGACGACGCCATCGATCAGGGCATCGGGCTCGCCGACGAGGCGGGGGAGTTCGCCGGCGCGGGCGTATTGATCACCGGCTCGGTGACGACGGCGGGTGACGCCCGCCTGCTCATGCGAGCCTCGGAAGGACCCGCATGATCGAGATGATCCGCGCGGGCCGGGAGTTCCGCGCCGCAAAGGCAGGTTGCGCGTGAAGAGACTGTGTGCCGTCGTCCTCACCCTCCAAGCGGTGGTGACCGCTCTGTCGATTCCGGTGGCGATCACCGTGGCGCACGCCGACGGCGCCACGGCCGGCATCGTGGGTGGCGGGCTCGCGCTCGCGGGGATGATCATCGCAGGTCTACTGCGGTACCGGTGGGCGTACGTCGCCGGGAGCGTTTTGCAGATTCTTGTAATCGCTACCGGTTTCGTGGTTACTACGATGTTTTTCCTTGGGGTTATTTTCGCCGCCCTCTGGGTAACGGCGATTTGGCTCGGACGGCGGGTGGAGAACGCTCCGGCGCGCTAATGTCGCAATGACCATTACGCGTTCCTCGCCAATAAAAGGGAAGCAAAGGGCAATGTTCTGGAAAAGTAGGACATTTCCCAATGTTTAGGTGTGCCGGTAGCAGGCGGGGAAGTCGAAACGGAGGACTTCCCGATGTCCACGCCCCCCCAAGGCCCCGACCTCGCCGTGACGCCGGATCCCCTCGCCCGCCGGGACACGGCCGGCCTCGCCGCGCTGGTGCTCACCCTCGCCGCGGCGGTCCCCGCGGCGGTGCTGGTCCTGCCCAACACGGCCACCTACGTCGTGCCGTCAGCCGTGCGCGACCTCGGCCTGACCGACGGCCAGGCGGCCGGGTTCGTACGCGCGGCCGGGCTGGCCATGCCCGCCCTGCTGCTCGCCACGCCCCTGGCCGCCGTCCTGGCCCGCAGGCTGCCTGCCTGGGCCGTCCTGTTCGGTGGCCTGT
>DASQPY010000003.1:0-3976 GCA_035643735.1 Actinoallomurus sp.
GATGGGCTTGCCGAGCGGCTCAGGGTGGTCGCCGGGGCTGAGAACGTCATCACCGACCCGGCCGAGCTGCGCACGTACGAATGCGACGGACTGACCTACCACCGGGCGACACCGGGGGTCGTGGTGCTGCCGGACGGAGCCGAGCAGATCGCGGAGATCGTCAATGCCTGTACCGCCGAAGGCGTCCCGTACATCGCGCGCGGTTCCGGTACCGGGCTGTCCGGAGGCGCGCTCCCCCGCACCGACGGCGTACTGATCGTCACTTCCCGCATGCGCCGCATCCTGGAGATCGACATCGACGACGAGCGCGCCGTCGTCGAGCCGGGCGTGATCAACCTGGACGTCTCCAAGGCGGTACGGCCCGGCGGCTACTACTACGCGCCCGACCCGTCCAGCCAGCAGATCTGCTCCATCGGGGGCAACGTCGCGGAGAACTCCGGCGGGGCGCACTGCCTGAAGTACGGCTTCACGGTCAACCACGTGCTGGCCTGTGAGGTCGTCACGCCCGACGGAGAGATCGTCGAGATCACCGAGGGGCCCGGCTATGACCTGCTCGGCGCGTTCGTAGGCTCGGAGGGCACGCTCGGCATCGCCACCAAGGTCACCGTACGGCTGACGCGGCTGCCGGAGACCGTCGAGACGCTGCTGGCGGCGTTCACCTCGATCGAGAGCGCGGGCGAGGCGGTGTCGGCCATCATCGGCGCCGGCGTGGTGCCCGCGGCGATCGAGATGATGGACGCCCTGGCGATCGAGGCCGCCGAGGCCGCCGTGCACTGTGAGTACCCCGAGGGCGCGGGCGCGGTCCTGGTCGTCGAGCTGGACGGGCCCTCCATCGAGGTGGAGCATCAGTTCGCGCAGGTGAAGGAGTTGTGCGGAGAGGCCTTCGAGATCCGTGTGGCGGCCGATGACGCCGAGCGCGCGCTCATCTGGCGCGGGCGCAAGTCCGCGTTCGCCGCGGTGGGGCGGATCAGCCCGGACTACATCGTGCAGGACGGCGTGATCCCCCGTACGGCGCTGCCCGAGGTGCTGGCCCGCATCGACGAGATGTCCGGCGACAGCGGCGTACGCGTCGCCAACGTCTTCCACGCGGGCGATGGCAATCTGCATCCGCTGGTGCTGTTCGACGACGCGGTCCCGGGCGCCGGCGAGCGCGCCGAGGAGGTCTCCGGGAAGATCCTCGACCTGTGCATCGAGCACGGCGGGTCGATCACCGGCGAGCACGGCGTGGGCGTGGACAAGGCCAAGCACATGCCGCGGATGTTCACCGAGGAGGACCTGGACACCATGCAGATGGTGCGGTGTGCCTTCGACCCGGCGGGACTGTGCAACCCCGGCAAGGTGTACCCCACCCCGCGACTGTGCGGCGAGGTGCCGGGGCGGCGTACCAAGGTCCATCCGCTCGTCGAGAGCGGAAAGGCGGACCTGTTCTGATGACGAGGCCCCCCGCCGCCCCCCTCGACGCCCTCGCGAAGACCTGCGACACCCGGCCGGGCGAGCCTGAGGACGCCGTGCAGGGCGTGACGCCGTCCTATGTCGCGTCCCCCGCCACCCTCGCGGAGGCCAGCGAGCTGATGCGGACGGCGGCCGAGCACGAGCTGTCCGTCGTGCCGCGCGGTGCCGGCACCAAGATCCACTGGGGCGCGCCGCCCGAGCGCTGCGACCTGGTCATCGACACGCGACGGCTCGCACGGCTGATCGAGCACGCGGCGGGCGACCTGGTCGTCAAGGCCGAGGCGGGCCTGCCCCTGGCCGAGCTGCAGGAGGTCGTCGCGGGTACCCGCCAGCAGCTCGCGATCGACGAGCTCGTGCCCGGCGCGACGATCGGCGGGATGCTGGCCACCGCGTCCTCCGGTCCGCGCCGCCTGCTGTACGGCTCGGCGCGCGACCTGCTCATCGGGATCACGGTGGTGCGGGCCGACGGCGTCGTCGCCCACGCGGGCGGCAAGGTGGTCAAGAATGTCGCCGGCTATGACCTCGGCAAGCTGTTCACCGGCTCGCGGGGCACGCTGGGCCTGATCACAGAGGCGGCGTTCCGGCTGCATCCCCTGCCACAGGCAAGCGCGTACGTCACGGCCACGGCCGACGACGCCGCCCGCGCGCTGGAGCTGACGCGGGCACTGCTGCACTCGGCCCTCGTACCCGCCGCGATCGAGGTGAACGGACCCGGGCCGATCAGCGTCAGCGTGCTGCTCGAGGGACTCGCCGAGGCGGTGCCCCAGCGCGCGGAGACGGCGCGCGAGCTCATCGGCGGGGAGATCACCGCCGAGCCGCCGGCCTGGTGGGGACGGCTGCCCGAGGGCGAAGTGATCGCCGAGGTACGGGCCGCGCCGTCGAAGCTGATCTCGATCTTCGCCGAGGAGCCGGGACGCGTCCGCGGCTCGACCGGGCGCGGGATCTGGCACGTCGGCCTGCCCGCCGGCGAGGCCGAGGAGAGACTGACGCGGCTGCGGCGCCACGGCAGCGCCGTGGTGCTGTCGGCGCCGGACGGCGCGCGGCTCGACCGGTGGGGAGCCCTACCGGCGCTTCCGCTGATGCGCCGCGTCAAGGACCAGTTCGACCCCGGCCACCGGCTCTCGCCGGGACGCTTCGCCGGAGGGATCTGATGGACGACTTCCGTAAGCTGCTGGACGACTGCGTGCACTGCGGGTTCTGCCTGCCGACCTGCCCGACGTACGAGCTGTGGGGCGAGGAGATGGACTCCCCCCGCGGCCGTATCCACCTGATGAGCCAGCACGAGCAGGGCGAGCCGCTCAGCGACTCGATGGTCGAGCACTTCAACCGCTGCCTCGGCTGCATGGCCTGCGTGACCGCCTGCCCGTCGGGTGTCCAGTACGACCGGCTCATCGAGATCACCCGGGCCCAGGTCGAGGAGGAGAAGCCGCGTACCCGGACCGACCGGCTGCTCCGCGAGGCGATCTTCGCGGTCTTCCCCTACCCGAAGCGGCTACGCGTGCTGCGCTGGCCGCTCCGCGCGTACCAGGCATCCAAGATCAACATGTCGCCGCTGCTGAGCCGGATCTCCCCCACCCTGGCCGCGATGGAACGCCTCGCCCCGCCGCGCGCCGACCATGTGCGCCTGCCCGCCCGTGTACCGGCCAAGGGCGAGCGCCGTGCCGTCGTCGGCATGCTGACCGGCTGTGTGCAGCGGGAGTTCTTCCCCGGCGTCAACGCCGCGACCGCGCGGGTGCTGGCGATGGAGGGCTGCGACGTCGTCATCCCCCAGGGCCAGGGCTGCTGCGGAGCGTTGTCGCTGCACAGCGGCCGGTCCGCGGAGGCGAAGGCGTTCGCGAAGCAGACGATCAACTCGTTCGCGGACGTCGAGACGGTCGTCGTGAACGCCGCCGGGTGCGGGTCGGCGATGAAGGACTACGCCGACGTGCTGGCCGACGAGCCCGCGTGGGCGGAGCGGGCGAAGGCGTTCACCGCCAAGACGCGCGACCTCGCCGAATACCTCGCCGAGCTGGGCCCGCGCGCCACCCGGCATCCGCTGGAGATCACGGTCGCCTACCACGACGCGTGCCACCTCGCCCACGCCCAGGGCATCCGCGCGCAGCCTCGTGCGCTGCTGAACGGCATCCCCGGCCTGGAGGTACGGGAGATCGCCGATCCGGAGATCTGCTGCGGCTCGGCCGGCGTCTACAACCTTCTCCAGCCGGAGGCCGCCGCCGAACTCGGCGACCGAAAAGCACGAAACGTTTCGGCCGCCGGAGCGGATCTTCTGGTGGCGGCCAATCCGGGCTGTTCGCTACAGATCGCCACGGCGCTGCGCCGCCGCGGCGAGGAGATCGCGGTGGCCCACACCGCAGAAGTGCTCGACGCGTCCATTCGGGGGATCGGCAAGGACCTGTTGTCCCCTCGGAGGTGACCCCCGTTGTACCGCCAAGTGCTCGACCCCGTCGGCCATTCGCTGGCCTGGAGCTCGCTCGTCGCGGCGCTCCCGCTGATCACGCTGTTCGTCCTGCTCGGCATCCTGCGG
>DASQPY010000004.1:0-4168 GCA_035643735.1 Actinoallomurus sp.
TGGAGGTACGCGGCCGCGCGCTCGGCGCCGCCGCACCCGGCGTGGGATGGGAGATCGTGGTGGTCACTGGGCGCCCCCACTCGGCTTGTGACTGGCAATGAACTGGTCGAACTCCGCCTGCGGGACGATCTTTACCTGGAAGAGCATGCGGCCGTGATCGACACCGCAGAGCTCCGCGCAGCGTCCTTCGTACGTGCCCGTCTTCGTCGGGGTGAGCTCGAAGTCCTGCCCGGACTTGGCTCCCGGGATGATGTCGCGCTTGAAGATGAACGACGGGACCCAGAACGAGTGGATGACGTCCTTGGACTGCAGGTGGAAGCGTACCTTCTTGCCGACGGGGATCTCGAACATGGGCTTGTTCGCGGCGTCGGGCGAGACGGGCTGACCGACGATCGGCGTCGTGTGGTACTGCGGATAGTCGAACTGCCAGCTCCACTGGAACGCCGTCACGTTCACGATCGTGACCTGGCCGGGCTGCGGGTTCTTGGTGAGCTTCTCGAGATACGTCTCGTCGCGCGCGGTGAAGTAGAACAGCACCGCGATGATGATGAACGGCACGACGGTGTAGAGCATCTCGATGGGCAGGTTGTAACGAACCTGCGGCGGCAGCTGGTCGGACCGCTTGCGGTGGAAGAGCACCGCCCAGATGATCAGACCCCAGACGAGCGCGCCCACGGCCAGCGCGGCGATCCACGAGCCCTGCCACAGGGTCAGGACACGCTTGCCCTGCTCGGTGACCGGCATCGGCAGGCCGAGGCGCAGATTGTCTTTGGAGCACGCCGTCGCGGCGAACGCCAGCATCGAGAGCGCAAGGGCGCCCGTCAGCAAGCGTCGGCGCGCACCCGGCGCGCCTGCGCGCACGGGCGTACGCCGCTCCCTACGGCGGGTGGGACTCACGGATTGCCTTCCCACGATGAAGCCCGAGTCTCGGGCGATCAGGTCGATGTTCACACGTGTGTGGGAAAGATTAGCGGAGGGTCGCGGACACCCCGGTAGTACCCCCGTTACTGTCGTAGGCGTGGCCTACTTCGACGCCGCTTCCACCGAGCCTCTGCACCCCGCCGCGCGCGAGGCGCTGCTGGAGGCGCTGGAGGGCGGCTGGGCGGATCCGCAGCGGCTGTACGGCCCCGCGCGCCGCGCCCGCATGCTGCTCGAGCGGGCCCGTGCGCAGGTCGCGGCCTCTTTGGGCGCGCGTCCCGACGAGACGTCGTTCACGTCGTCCGGCACCCAGGCGGTGCATCTGGGCATGCTCGGCACCCTGCACGCCCGGCGCCGCGCAGGCCGGCATCTGGTCGTGAGCGCGGTCGAGCACTCCAGCGTCCTGCACACGGCGGGCCAACATGAGCGCGACGGCGGCAAGGTCACCACGGTGGGCGTCGACCGCGCCGGCCGGGTCGATCCGGAGGAGTTCGCGGCGGCGCTGGGTCCCGACACGGCGCTGGCCTGTCTGCAGTCGGCCAACCACGAGGTCGGCACGCTCCAGCCCGTCACGGAGGTCGCCGAGGCGTGCCGTGCGGCACGCGTACCCCTGCTCGTGGACGCGGCCCAGTCGGCCGGCCGGATGCCCGTACCGGGCGGCTGGTCGCTGCTGACCGCCTCCGCGCACAAGTGGGGCGGCCCGCCGGGCGTCGGTGTCCTCGTCGTGCGCAAGAACACCCGGTGGCGGTCGCCGCTGCCCGAGGACGAGCGTGAGAGCCGTCGCGTCCCGGGATTTGAGAACGTTCCGGCCATCGCGGCCTCGGCGGCCGCGCTGGAGGCGTACCGTGCCGAGATGGAACTCGACGCACCTCGCCTGTCGGCGCTGGTCGAGCTGATCCGTGAGCGTGTGCCCCGGCTCATCGACGACGTCGAGGTCATCGGCGACCCGGTCGAGCGCCTCCCCCACCTAGTCACGTTCTCGTGCCTGTACGTGGAGGGCGAGGCGCTGCTGACCGAGCTCGACCGGCTGGGTTTCGAGGTCTCGTCCGGGAGTTCCTGTACGGCCGATACGCTCCGTCCCAGCCACGTTCTGGAGGCGATGGGAGTGATTACTCATGGAAATGTCCGGGTATCGCTCTCCCGCGGGACGAGAGCGGCCGATGTCGACCGTTTCCTCGCGGTCCTTCCCGGGGCCGTGGATCGTCTCCGCGAGACCAGTGGAGTGACCGGTTGAGCGGGCAGAGTGTGAGCGAGGAGATCGGCATATGGCCCTGAAGCGCCGCCGCGCCGTCCGGGAGGTCCCCCCGGAGGCTCCTCCGGTGAAGGCCGGGCCCGCGGCACTGGTCACGATCGACGCTCTGGGCCGTAAGTGCCCGATCCCGATCATCATGCTCGCCGAGCGGATCGGTGAGGTCCCGGTGGGTGAGATCATCGCGGTGAAGGCCGACGACGTCGCGGCACGCACGGACGTGCCGGCCTGGTGCCGGATGAAGTCCCAGGACTTCGTCTGGGAGGAGACCCTGCCGCGCGGCTGGGCCTTCCACGTGCGCCGCACATACTGAGCGTTCTGACTTGGTGAGGGCCCCCTCCGGAGGTGGCCCTCACGCCCTTCGAGACAGGCCCTAGTTCAGGACGTGCCGGCCGACCTCGTCGGCGGCCTCACTGCCGTACGCGTCGGCGAAGCGGTCCACGAACCGCTGCCGGTGCAGGGTGTACTCCTGCGGCCCGGCCACCTCCAGCGCGTGCGCGGCCAGCAGGTTGCCCGTCTGCGCGGCACGCTCCAGGGACAGGTCCCACGCGATCGCGGACAGGAAGCCCGCGCGGAACGCGTCGCCCACACCGGTCGGCTCGACCTTGCGGACCTCGGGGGCGGCGTCGACGTGCAGGCTCGGCTCGCCCTTGCGGTCGATGCGCGCGCCCTTGGGGCCCAGCGTGGTCACGCGTACGCCGACGCGGTCCAGGATCTCCTCGTCCGACCAGCCGGTCTTCTGCTCGCACAGCGACTTTTCGTACTCGTTGGTGAACAGGTACGCGGCGCCGTCGACCAGCTCACGTACGTCGTTCATCCGCGCGAGCTGCTGGGAGGGGTCGGCGGCGAACGGGATGCCGCGCGTACGGCACTCCTCGGTGTGCCGGAGCATCCCGTCGGGGTCATCGGCCCCGATCAGCACCAGGTCGAGGCCGCCGATGCGTTCCGCGATGGGCTGCAGTTCGATCTCGCGCGCCTCGCTCATCGCTCCCGTGTAGAACGACGCGATCTGGTTGTGATCCTCGTCGGTGGTGCACAGGAAGCGCGCGGTGTGATGGAGCTGGGAGACGTACACCGAGGCGGTGTCGACGCCGTGCCGGTCGAGCCAGGACCGGTAGTCGGCGAAGTCGTCGCCGACGGCCCCGACGAGGATCGGGTTGCGTCCGAGGACGCCCATTCCGTAGCAGATGTTGGCGGCGACGCCTCCGCGCCGGACGTCCAGGGCGTCCACGAGGAACGACAGGGACACGGTGTGCAGCTGGTCGGGGATGAGCTGGTCGGCGAACCGTCCTGGAAACGTCATCAGGTGGTCGGTGGCAATGGAGCCGGCAACAGCGATGCGCACGACGTCGATCTCCTCGGTCGTTTCGGCGGCCCCGTCTTTGCCGCGGGACCGTCTCGAACCTGTGGTGCAAAACCCGGCAAGAGTACTGCCTCATCAGAGGCCGGACATGCCGGATGCCCGCGCCCGGATAATCCCGGAACGCGGGCACCATCATTTGGCCGAGCCTTGAGGCCTAGTGGAACGAGTCGCCGCAGGCGCAGGAACCGCCGGCATTCGGGTTGTCGATCGTGAAGCCCTGCTTCTCGATCGTGTCAACGAAGTCGATCGTCGCACCGGAGAGGTACGGCACGCTCATCCGGTCGACACGGACGCTGAGCCCGTTGAAGTCCTGGACCGCGTCACCGTCGACCTCGCGGTCGTCGAAGTAGAGCTGATAGATCAGGCCCGAGCAGCCTCCCGGCTGGACCTGCACACGCAGCGCAAGGCCTTCCTCGCCCTGCTGTTCAAGCAGGCTCTTGGCCTTCTCCGCCGCGACGTCGGTGAGGAGGACGCCCTTTTGGGTGGAGGTGTCGGCTGAAACCGTCATGTGCTGACTCCCGGTTGGCTCGGCCGCCCTCATGGACGACCGTCGCTGGTTGGCTTTCCCTCCTGCACAACGTACCCCTTGCCCCTGACCATTCCCCACTTCGTGGGTGTGTTCCTCGCCGCACAACCCC
>DASQPY010000005.1:0-5364 GCA_035643735.1 Actinoallomurus sp.
ATCAGGCGCCTCACGCGCCTAAAACCGCCGGACACGCCCAAAGGGCCTAGACACGCCTGAGACGCCGCCCAGCGGCCCCCTGAACGCGCCGCACGACACGCCCGGAAGCGGCGGGGTGCGGAAATGTTCCCTGCGAAGGCCGGCCAGGACATTGTGAGGGCGACGCAATACGCCGACACGCCGGTCCCACCGCGGTAGGCGCTGCAGCGGTAAGTCGTAACAACACAAACCGCGTTCGCCGGGCCGGGCGAGGGTGACTTGTCCTCGCCGTGGGTTGTGCTGGCAGCCGTCGCCGCACCGGGCCTGCATGTACGGAGGGCGCCGTCCCCTGGCGACCCAGGATCGCGACGCGTGATGGGTAGCCGGTCCCCTATGCGGGCGGGATGGGCTGGTCTCGGGGTAGGCGCTTCCGGTACGGCGAGACATGGCGAGTAGCCGCGACCGTCGGTCATATGCGGGAAGCGTCGCCCTACAGCCGGGCCCGAGCTCAGACGCATATGCGGCAAGCGCCGCTTTACCGCCGGGCGCCGAACTCAGACCGCCCAGATCGCGTTCGTCCGCCACGCCCGTCAGGTTGGATGCCGGGTAGTCGATCATGCGAGACGGGCCAGGTCGCGCCTGGCCAGCCGGTGATCGTGCCGTCGTGTGGTCCCCGGCGGCAAGCGACGCCGTGTGATCCCCGGCGGCAAGCGACGCCCCTTACGCGGGCGAGTGCCGCGGGGGCGACATCAATGCCACTACCGCGAGGTGGACGCCTATCTCGCGAGGTCAGCACGCCGCCGGTGGCCGGATGCCGCCAGCACGGTGGTCGAATCTCACGTTGTCCCGATATGGCCGATGCCTCGCCCGGTACCGGGCAGGGCTTTCTGACGTCCGCTCGCGTCGGCAATGGCCAGTTGTACTGGTTACAACCCCCTAACCCGGCAACAGAGCTTCGTGGGTCCAATTCACCCACCACAGGGACGGATGGGGCCGGTGGGGCGATCACTCCCGCGCCCTAGCTAGGCGCCTGAGCTGGATGGATCGCGCGACGGGACACGTGATCCGCCGCGATGAGCGCGCCACGCCGGGCGAGTGGAGATCAAAAACTCGGCAACATTCCCGACGGCGGCGGCCAAAAAGTCGTAGGTCGCCAAAGCCAGCCGCAAAATCCCGGCACCGGGTACAGCCGCGCCGATGAGGACCGGTACGGATCGCCGGACCTAGGCCGGGTCTCCGTCGGCGATGCGGGCGAGCAGCGCCGCTACGTCCGGGTCGTGCCGGGCGGCGACGTCCAGCAGGACCACGTGGTGGTCGACCAGCAGGCGTTCGAGTTCCTCGCGGGACAGGTCGCGGTGTTCGAGCCAGTCGAGGCCTGCCGTCTCCACCGAGGCCATCCACGATCGCAGCGTTATGCGCAGGACCGGGCCCGGGGCCTCGACGCCGATCGAGGCGATGATGTGGTTCATCACCAGGCTGCGGATCCCGTCCAGGACCTCGCCGACCTCACCCGAACGGTAGGCCGGCCCGCCTCGCAGCAGTGCCACGAAACCGGCAGCGTGGTCCTCGACGAAGTCGAAGTAGCGATGCAGCGACACCGCCAGCCGCTCCAGCGGCTTGCCCTCCGCCGGTGGCCGCAGCAGGTCGTCGAGTTGCTTGGCGGCACTGTGCAGGGCGGCGAGGTACAGCTCCTGCTTGCCCCCGAAGTAGTGGTAGACGAGCGCACGTGACGCGCCGGCGGCATCCGCCACGTCGTCGATCGAGATGTCCTCGGGCGGCCGGTCGCTGAAGAGCTGCAGTGCAGCGGAGATCAGCTCGTCACGGCGTTCGTCGACGCTGAGCCGCCGCCTGCTCGGGCGGCTGTCGGATGAGCGTCGAACGGCCTGCGCAGGCTCATTCCCATCCACGGCGCGATCACCCACGTTGGCAGCGTATCCGAGCCCGCGTCCAATACAGGGCCGCCCATGCCAGGTCAGACATCGAAAGACGCCTCAAACGCCACCAAGGGGCATGCCCGAAAGCCCAGTCCTGGTCGCCCCTTACGCACTGTTACAGCCGCCACGGGGGTTGTGGGGGCATCATGGCATCCCTTGCGGTGGTCCGTCTGACTCTGCCCGATTCAGCGGAGCCCCTGGGACACAGGAGATTCGATGGCAGCAGAGGACCGACGCCGGGAGAAGGCCGTGGCGGCAAAGCCCACGATTCGCAACGTGGCGGAGCGGGCAGGCGTGTCCAAGTCGCTGGTCTCGCTCGTGATGCGCGGTTCGCCGCATGTCAGCGAGCAGCGCCGGCAGGCCGTGCTCAAGGCCGCGAGAGAGCTGGGCTACCGGCCCAACGCGGTCGCTCGCAGCCTCGTCGAGGGGCGGACGCGCCTTATCGGCGCGCTGGTCGCCGACCTGCACAACCCCTTCTTCGCCGAGTTCCTCGACGGGTTGCAGGAGAGCCTGCACGGCGAGGGGCTGCGCATGCTCGTCGGCAGCGGCCGTTGGGACCCGCACTTCGAGGCGGAGGCGGTCGAGGCGTTCCTGGAGATGCGGGTCGACGGGCTCGTACTCCTCAGCGTCGTGCCCGACTCGCTCAAGGAGGCGTCCAAGAGCGTCCCCGTGGTCGTCGTCGGTGAGCGTGACGTCGAGGGCATCGACATCGTCGTGGACGACGACGAGCTCGGCGCACGGCTGGCCGTCGACCATCTCGTCGGGCTCGGGCACGACCGGATCGCCCACATCGAGGGCGCGCCCTCGACCACCGCGCACTATCGGCGGACCGGGTATGAGTCGGCCATGCGGCGGCACGCGTTCGAGGACCGGATCGTCGTGGAGCCCGGTGACTTCACCGAGGAGGGTGGCTACCGCGCCGCGCGCAAGCTGCTGGTCCGTGACCCGCGTCCCACCGCGATCTTCGCCCCGAACGACCTGGTCGCCACCGGGGTACTGTCCGCCGCGGACGAGCTCGGTCTGCACGTGCCCGAGGACGTCTCGATCGTCGGGTACGACAACACCCACCTCGCCGCCATCCGGCACATTTCGTTGACGAGCGTGGACCAGCCGCGCCGCGACATGGGCCGCGTCGCCGCCGAACGCCTGTGTGCCCGCATCGAGGATCCCCTGCGCGAGCCGCTGCAGACGCTCGTCGTACCCCACCTGGTGATCCGCGCGACCACCGGCCGCGCACCGATCTAGGGGAGACAGGGTCTCCCTGCGGCATCGCTGATCTACCTGCGGCGACGGGGTGTCGATCCCCGGTCTGGTGACGGTAAGGGCCTCGTCAAGTCTGGCCGGACCCGTGTGCCGCCCACCGCGCGGGCCGCCTTAATGGGTGAGCACACCAGCCGCTCGGCGGGCTGGGGGCGGGTGAGGACGGCCCAACCGGGGGGACGGGCCGTCGTCGCCGCAGGGGACCGCCGAGCGGCAGTCAAAACCCGGGGGGTTGATCATGCGTGATCCGGAACTGGTGTCATGCGCCCAGCGAGCGGCGAGTGAGCTCGAACGCGCGTGGTCACAGTGGCGGCGCGCGCGGGGCCTGATCGAAGAGGTCTCCGAATCGGTCGCCAGTTACGTCGCCCACTCGATCGACCACCCATGGGGCCGTCCGCGCGTGGTGCTCGGCCTTGACGCGGAAGAGGCACGTGCCCTCGCCGCGTTGCTCGGCAAGGAACACGTCTACCTGTAGCCACCCGCGGCCACGGGATTCCCAGGCGTGGCCGTCGTCGCCGCAACTCAGCGCGGAGAGGGCGACGGCGGTCACCTTGCCGTACGTCCACCTGGCACTCCTGTGACCTGCCGGTGAACAGGGCTTTACCGTCTTCGGGACAAAGCTCTCCCCGGCGTTTGGCACACTGGGCGTTGATGCCTGCTCTCATGACGCACTCCGGACGTAGAACTTTCGGGGCCTTGGCGATCGCCGCCGCGGCCGCACTCCTCTGCGGCTGTGGGTCCGGTGACGGCTCCGCGGCGTCCGCCGCCCCGCCGTCGGCCGCGACGACCACGGCCGCCACCGAGTCGGCCACGCCCACGCCGCCGCAGGGTTCGCTCGCCGGAAAGGTCATCGTGATCGACCCGGGCCACAACGGCGGCAACGCCGCGCATCCGGCGATCATCAACAAGAAGGTCAACGTCTACAACGCGTACAAGCCGTGCAACACGACCGGCACCGCGACGAACGACGACTATGCCGAGCACGCGTTCACCTGGGACGTCGCGAACCGTCTCGCGAAGGACCTGAGGGCCAAGGGCGCCAAGGTCATCCTCACCCGCAAGAACGACAAGGGCGTCGGGCCGTGCGTCGACGAGCGGGCGAAGATCGCCAACCGGGCGCACGCCGACGCCAGCCTCGCGATCCACGGTGACGGTGCCCCGGCGAGCGGCCATGGCTTCCACGTCATCGAGCCGGCCGTGATCAAGGGCCACAACGAGAAGGTCGTGCCCAAGTCCGACAGGCTCGGCCTGGACATCCGGAACGCCTTCCACCAGGACACCGGCATCCCGTACTCCAGCTACCTCGGCAAGAAGGGCCTGGACGTCCGCAGCGACCTCGGCGGCCTCAACGTGGCCACCGTGCCGGCCGTGTTCATCGAGTGCGGCAACATGCGCAACGCCGGCGACGCCGCCAAGATGAAGAGCCCAGCCGGGCGCCAGCGCATGGCCGACGCGCTCACTCAGGGCTTCGTGAAGTTCCTGTCCTGACGGCCGGCCCGGAAGAATACGGGCATGTCAGATCGACCAGCACGCGTACGCGACCTCTTCGAGCAGGCCGGCTACACCGTTGACGGCGTACGGCAGCTGCTCGGGCCGGTCGCCGGGGCCGCACTGGCCCGCGACGAGATCGTGCCCGCGCTGCGCGCCTCTCGTGGCGGCACGCCCCTGGAGACGCTGCTCCGGCTGTTCTGGATCCAGGTGCCGGTCCCGGACACGGCACTCCCGTTCGACGACCTGACGGCGCTGGGCCTGGTCGAGCACGACGGCGACGAGGTACGGGCCCGCCTGCACGTCGAACCCGTCGAATCCACGCCGGCCGGCTACGTCGTCTCCGATCTCAGAACACGCCCCGGCGACGGACCCCTGCGTGGCGATCACGTCGTGGGGCAGGGCGGAGCCTCGGCCAACCTCGCCCAGCTTGTTGTCCACAGGCCTGTGGACAACCTTCTCGATCTGGGGACAGGATCGGGGGTCCAGGCCGTTCACCTGGCCGGACGCGCCCAGCGGATCACTGCCACCGACCTCAACCCGCGCGCCATCGACCTGGCCGCGCTGAGCTTCGCCCTGTCCGGAATCGAGGCGGAGCTGCTCACCGGCGACCTGTTCGCGCCGGTCGAAGGCCGGGAGTTCGACCTGGTCGTGTCCAACCCGCCGTTCGTCATCTCCCCGGACCGGCGGTTCGGCTACCGCG
>DASQPY010000006.1:0-2727 GCA_035643735.1 Actinoallomurus sp.
GGTCGCGCAGCGCGGTCACGCCATGGACCTGGACGATCGACACGGTTCCGCCGGAGACCACGATCGCCTCGGGGCCGCCGGCCTCCGCTACCAGCGCGTCGGCGGCATTCACGTTCACAAGTAGCGAATCCGGCTCGACGTTCTTCTGCAGCATCAACTCGTCCGGGTTCGCGCCGTGCAACTCGCCGCAGGCGTACTCGGGCCTGGGTGACGGCGCGTACACGTTCCGTGTTCAGGCCGTGGACGCGGCTGGAAACGCCGACGTGTCGGCGGCGACCTACACGTGGACGATCTCTGGCGTCGGCCCGCCGATCGCCGACCTGAGGCCGCCCGCGAAGGTAAGCTGGCTCCGGCGGAACGTCGGCTACGGGCGGCTGCAGCTGCGGTGGGTGAGGCCGCGCGACGCGGACTTCGACCACGTCGGCGTCTACGTCTCGACCAGCCCGAAGACGCCTCCGCGGAAGCTCCTCTACACCGGCAAGGCCCAGACATACACCGACCGGCATTTCAAGAACGGTCAGTACTACCGCTACCTCGTCGTCAGCTACGACCACGCGAAGAACGCGTCTGGCGGGACGCCGGCGCTGGTGCAGCCGAGCGCGCTGATGATCGCCCCGCGCGCGGGGAGCGCCGTTCGGGCGGTGCCCACGTTGCGGTGGGCGGGCGTCCGCGGTGCGGCTTTTTACAACATCCAGCTCTGGAAGAACGGCGAGAAAGTCCTCAGCACCTGGCCGGGCAAGGCGAGGCAGGTGCTGTCGCGGCGCTGGTCGTACCGCGGGCACCGCCATTCACTGAGCCGCGGCATCTACGTCTGGTACGTCTGGCCCGGCTTTGGCCCGAGGACGAAGGCGCGCTACGGGCAGCTGCTCGGGTACGCCTCCTTCAGGGTGCGCTAACCCGCGGGCCAGGCCTGGATGAGCCGCCGGCGGGTTTCGTGGAGGTGCTCCGGGAGCACCTTCACGTCTGCGAGGACGGGCATGAAGTTCGTGTCACCTGCCCAACGGGGGACGACGTGAAGATGAATGTGATCGACGACCCCGGCACCGGCCACGCGACCGAGGTTCCAGCCGAGGTTGTGGCCCTCGGGGCCGTAGACCTCGCGCAGCGCGGCGACGCCCTGGACCGCGAGCCGGTGGACCTCCAGCGCCTCGTCGTCCGTAAGCCCGGCGAGCTCGCCGACGTGCCGGTAGGACGCGACCATCAGATGACCGCTCGAGTACGGGAACTTGTTCAGCAGCACGAAGGCGTGCTCGCCGCGGTGGACGACCAGGCGCTCCTCGTCGTCACCTGCGGCCGCGTCGCAGAAGACGCAACCCGGCTGTTCGTCCGCCTGCTTGATGTATTCCAGCCGCCACGGCGCCCAGAGTTGCTTGCTCACGCGGCCGAGCCTACCGTTCGGCCTGAGGAGGGCCTAAACTCCTGCACGTGAAGCGGTTCGTGTTCCTGATCATCGTCGCCGCGGTCGCCTCCGGAGCCGCCGCGCCCAGCGCTCAGCGCGTAAAGGTCGTCCCTGCCGGCGTCCAGATCGGCGGCGTGCGCGTGGGCGGGCTGACCTCGGAGCAGGCCAGGAACGCCGTCCGCTGGTGGTACAACCGGCCGGTCCGCTTCGTCTTCTACGGCAAGCACTGGACCGTTCGGCCGGCGGCGCTCGGCGCGAACGTCGACGCCGACTGGGCCGTGCAGCACGTCCTGCAGGCGAAGCCGAACGAGCACCTCGCCCTGCGCACTAACGTCGACTCGGAGGCGATCAAGCGGTACGTGCACGCCCTCGACGGGCGGCTCTCGGTCGAGCCGGTGGACGCGACCGCGACCCTGAAGGGGCTGCAGCCCGTGATCGAGCCGGGCGAGCCGGGCCTCGAGCTGAACCGCGTCACGACCGCGCAGCGAATCGAGGCCCAGCTGGGGATCGCGCGGCGCCCGGAGGTGATGCATCCGGTCGCACGCACCGTTGCGCCGTCGGTCTCGACCGGCGACTTCGGCGCGGTCGTCGTTATCCACCGGGGCTCGAACGAGCTTCATCTCTACAAGGGCGCGCAGCCGTGGCGCACGTTCCAGGTCGCGACCGGGCAGTCGGTCTACCCGACACCGCTCGGCGACTGGCACGTGGTCGACATGCAGCGCAACCCGTGGTGGCACCCGCCGGACTCGGCCTGGGCGAAGGGCCTGAAGCCGATTCCGCCGGGACCGGGCAACCCGCTCGGCACGCGCTGGATGGGCCTGGACGCCGCCGGTGTCGGCATGCACGGCACGCCCGACTCGGCCTCGATCGGCTACTCGGCCTCACACGGCTGCATCCGTATGCGCATCCCGGACGCGGAGTGGCTGTTCGCCCACGTCCGCATCGGGACGCCGGTCTTCATCGTCAGCGCGTAGTCAGGAGCCGGGGCCAGACGCCGAGGCTCTGCGGCTCAGCCGACGTCCCCGACGGAGGGAGGTGTCGGTGCCCCGGCTCCACTCCTCTTATCGGCAGGGTCGCGAAAACCACGACCGAGAGCCACGAGAGGCTCCCGTCAGAGCCAGCGCTTGTAGCGGAAGAAGGCGATCAGCCCTGCGGCCAGGGCGAGCATCGCCCCGGCGATCACCCAGAAGGCGGTCGCGGTCTCCCAGCCCGGGAAGCGGACGTTCATGCCGAAGATGCCGGTGATCAGCGTGAGCGGCAGGAGCACGACGCTGACCACGGTCAGGATCCGCAGGACATCGTTCTGGCGGTGTGAGATGACCGACTCG
>DASQPY010000007.1:0-8743 GCA_035643735.1 Actinoallomurus sp.
AGGCAACCGAACAGCCCCACATAACCATTCAGATCGTGCCGGCCTCGGCGGGAGCACATTGGGGGCTGAACGGGGGATTTCAGATCGTCGCGCTGGAGGATGGCGAGGTGGCCTACGTCGAGGCTCAACTGGGTGGCCGGCTGGTCGAGGATGGAACGGAACTACGTAGCCTTCGGCTACGTTATGACCGGATTCGCGCACAGGCGCTCCCCGTGGACGCATCCCGCCACATGATCGCCAGCGCGATGGAGGCCCTGCGATGAACGTCGAATGGCGTAAGAGCAGTCACAGCGGGGTGGGTGACAGCGGCGACTGTGTCGAGGTAGCCGACCTCTCTGCGGACTCCGTCGCGGTGCTGGGCTCTCACAGCGCCTGAGTGCTGGGCGTCAATCGCTCCCCTGCCGCTGATGGCGTCACCGACGTGAGGTCCGGCGACTTTCGCCTCACCGTGCGTGCAACGTCTGATCACGACCGCCAGGTCATCGGCGCTGCAGCAGTACAGCACCGACATATAGCGCCACACGGTGTTGATGCGGATCGCGAGAGTTTATTCGCGATCGGCGGGGGCCGTTATTCGCCAGTGTCCGGTAGGGGTGATCCAGAGGAGTACCCCGGGCCAGAGCTGCTGGAGCCGCCACCCGCGTGTCTGTTTCACCGAATGGTGGTGGCGACACAGCATCGCGACATTGCAGGGACACGTCGGACCGCCGCGATGGAAAGGGATCGTGTGGTCGGCGTCGCAGCGGTGGGTGGGGCGGCGGCAGCCGGGGAAGCAGCACCGGCGATCGCGGGACTCGATGAGACGTCGCATACCCGCAGGCACCCGATAACCGTCGTAGCCGTGATCACGATCCGGCTCAGCGCCGCGGTCACGGTCCGGCTCAGCGCCATGGACGCGTCCCGGCGCATGGTCTGGCTCTGGGACGCAACAGCGGGTCTTCAAACCGGTCAGTGGGCCCGCCATGCGCTCGCCCGCCTGCGTGACGAGCGCGGCCGGCCCGCGGTGCCTCCAGGGCAGTTCGCGGTGAAGCTCGGCGATGACCGCCGCCAGACCCCGGTGCCGCACGGACGGATCATCGAGAAGGCCGGTGGGGCTTCGGGTGGTGAGCACGGTCAGCTGATCGCGGGCCGTCTGCGCGATGATGTCGGCGACCGCGTCATCGACCGCGGTCCACCCATCCTTGCGCCGGACGGGTGTTTCGGCCGGCGGCCGGCAGGCGCCCGTGGGTGGCTCGGTGGTGGTGAGTGTGCCGGACAGCAGGGCGAGGAATACGTCGGCGCGCAGCTGCCCGGCACCACGACGATCGCCATCGCTTTTCAGTCCGGCGGCGATCGCGTTGACCCGGTTGAACGCCGCGCTCGCGGCGTCGGCGGGCAAGTCGACGCCGGTCAGGTGCGCGGTGCCGTCATCGGTGTCGACCAATTGCAGATCACGCTGCTGCACCGCGCGTGCTCGACGCCGGGCGAGCGCGTCGGGGTCCAAGCGCCTGACCAGCCTGCGGATCTTCGCCCGGATCTCGCCGGTGCTCTGGCCCGGCGCCCGGGGTAGCAGCCGTGTCTCAATGGCCGCCGCGACCTCATCACTCACCTGGGCGGTGCAATGCCAGACGGTGCGGGCCTTGCAATAGTCCAGATCGCCATCGGCCAGCGCGGCGAAAGTCCCCGGCAGCCGCCCGGTCAGCCCGGTCGCGAACCGGATCAGATCATCGGCTGAGACCGCGCTCAACGTCAACGCCTCGGCGACCTCGTCATTGACGTAGTCACGGGCGGAGACCACCCCGACACCGCACACCCCGTCTTCGGCGTCTGCGACGTGCCGGCGCCGCACCAACTCCGCCACCGCCGCCAGCTCCACCGCCTGCGCACGCGAGGCCAGCCGCCGCGCCGCGACCATCGCCTCGACCAGCCCGTGGTCGTCCAGACCGCCGACATCAGCCCCGAAGAGCTCCTCGAGGGACGTTCGCGCGTCCATGACAACGACACCCATGCCGAACACGCCTCCTCTCGAGAAACCGCTTTCGTTCGAATATATTAGCGAATCCTCTGCCCATTCGGCAGGACATTTCAGGCATTAAAAAAGATCACGTCAATGTCCCGGACATCTTTCCTAACGGAAGAGAGAAAGACAAATGGGCATGAATAGATGGTCCTTCACCCTTTCCGCCGAGAGGCTCTACACGATCGCCGGCGGGCCATGCCGGGGAACCAGCGCGTCAGGAATCTCGGCGCGTCGAAAGCACCGGCCAGCTGATTGAAGTGCCGAGCCGTCGTTGCCGGGGCCGGGGCCAGGGTTGACCGCATTCTCATTACGTGAAACCGAGGACGATGAGCGGACGTTGGAAGTCGTCTCCTGCCCAGCGGGTTCCTTCGGCGATGTTGGTGAAGCCGAGCAGGCGTAGCGCGCCGATGGTGTGGCTGCGAAGGACGGCCGAGATCGAGGGCAGCGCGATCGCTTCCACCAGCAGCCGGTCGAAACCCGGATCGAGACCACCGTCGCAGGCCAGGCGGGCCGCCGCGATCGCACCGGCCTGGTCCAGATGCCACCGTCGAGCTCCCGGCGGGACGGGAGCCTCGCCGAGGGCCATCTGGTGTTCGCAGACCTCGCGGGCGACCTCGGTGCCTGAGGCCTCGGCGAACATCCGGGCCAGCATCTCCGTCGTCGGCCCCGGCATGTCGTATGCGAGGGAGACTGCACGGAGGAAGACCCGCAGGATCTCGGTCGGGCTGAATCCCTCCGCAGTGAGGTCGTCCCGGATTCTCATCCACCGCGCGGTGCTCTCCAGCATCGCCGGCGACGGGTCGTACTCGATGAGCGCGGCATCTTCGAGCTCATCCTCGGAAGGCGTGCCACTGTGCACGGCGAGAATTACCGGTCGCGCCCGCTCGTCGAACGACGAGTCCTCGAACACGCATGACGGCATGGCCCCACCCCAAACGAAACACTGACGGCCGGCGGACCGCCCGGCCCAGGACGTGGGAAGCCTGTCACACAGGACCGACACGCACCGTCCGGCAGCGTGCGATCGCGGAGGGCCGGGGGTCGATGAGCCCTGCGGCCGCCACCAGAACAGGGACGAGCACCTCGCCGTATCTGCCCTGGCGATTGGTGTGGGCAAGGGGCAGAACCTAACTCTCGCCGCCCCCGCCCGGCGTCCTGCCGGGCCCCGGTTGTCGCTCCATTCCGGGACGAATCAACCGTAATTGTGGCGGTAATGACGAGAGTTCAGAAGACGCAGTCTCCACCGGGCCCCGTGCCGGACATCAAGCGGCCGAGGTGGTCGGTCAGCAGGTCGCGGAAGACCTCGGAGTCGCGCAGATCGGATCCGAAGACGTCGGTGATCGACAGCAGCGCGTCCACCACCTTCTCCGGGCCGTCCGCGCCCGCCACGGCCGAGCGCAGCACATCGGCCATCGGGTCGTCGAGCTCCCGCGCCGTCTGGACCTGCCGCATCCACGCCGCGACGGCGAGAGCCGCCCAGCGGGGCTCCGCGCCGGCCGCCAGGCGGTCGCGTACGACGCCGAGCAGCCGCTGTGGCAGCTTCTGCGAACCGTCCATCGCGATCTGCGCGATGCGGTGCCGCAGCGCGGGGTTGGCGAAGCGTTCGAGGAGAGAGTCCTTGTACGCGGCGAGGTCGAAGCCGGACGGTACGTCGAGCGTCGGGGTCGCGTCCTCGTCCATGTAGTGACGCAGGGGCTCGCCGAGCCCGCCGGCGATCGCGTCGGAGACGTAGGTGAAGTCCGAGCCCAGGTAGGCCAGCATCGAGTGCGCGCCGTTGAGCAGCCGCAGCTTCATCGTCTCGTACGGCGCCACGTCGCCGGTGAGGATCGCTCCGGCGGCGTCCCAGGCGGGCCGGCCGGCCGCGAAGGTGTCCTCGATGACCCACTGGGAGAACGGCTCGGTGACCACGACGGCCTCGTCGCGCACGCCGAGCAGGCGTTCGGCCTCGTCGAGGTCCTCCGGCGTGGTCGCGGGCGTGATCCGGTCCACCATCGCGTTCGGGAAGCTCACCTCGCACGGGAGACGGATCCCTCCGCGGTCGCAGTACTCCTCGAGCAGGGCGCGCACGAACGCGCCGTTGGCGGTGAGGTTGTCACAGCACAGGACGGTCACCGGTGCCTCGCGCCCGGCGAGGCCGCCGACCAGCCGGCCGATCACCGTCTCCGGCGGCCGCCCGGCCAGGTCGCGGAGGATCTCGGGGTCGTCCCCGCGCAGCCGCCTGGTCGCCGGGTCGTGCCGGTAGCCCTTCTCGGTCACCGTCAGGGAGACGACCCTCACCGCCGGGTCGGTGATCCGCTCCGCGGTGGCATCTCCGGTGAGCACCTCGCGTACCGCGCCGATGACACGCGCCGAGACACCGCCGGGCCCGCGCTCCAGCACGCTGTAGAGACCGTCCTGCGGCGCCAGCCGCTCGGCCACGGCCGCGCTGCGCTGGGTGATCCCGCAGATCCCCCAGCCGTCGCCGGCGTCCTCGGTGTAGACGGCCTGGTGCGCACGGTGGAACGCCCCGATGCCCAGGTGCACGATCCCGACCGAGGCCGGAACCTCCCGAGGCCGGCTCGTCAGCGACAGCCGCACGTGTGTCCCCCTCACATCACCGCCCCCAGCTGCCAGGGGGCGAACTCCTCGTCGCCGAAGCCGAGCTCCTCGCTGGCCGTCTTGCGGCCGGACGCGACCTCCAGGACCAGCTCGAAGATCTGCTCGCCCAGCTCCGCGACCGTGACCTCGCCGTCCAGGATCGCACCGCAGTCGACGTCCATGTCCTCGGCCATCGCGCGGTACGTCTCGCGGTTGCTGGCCAGCTTCAGGCTGGGCGCCGGACGGCAGCCGTACACCGAGCCGCGGCCGGTCGTGAAGCAGATCAGGTTGGCGCCGCCGGCGACCTCCCCGGTCGCCGACACAGGGTCGTAGCCGGGGGTGTCCATGAACACGAAGCCGCGCTCGGTGACCGGCTCGGCGTACTCATAGACCGCGGTCAGGGGCGTGGTGCCGCCCTTGGCGACCGCGCCGAGCGACTTTTCCAGGATCGTGGTCAGGCCACCCGCCTTGTTGCCGGGCGAGGGGTTGTTGTCCATCGACTCGGCGTAGGACTCCCACCAGCGGATCCGCTCGATGAGCCGCTCGCCGACCGCACGCGAGACCGCGCGGCGGGTCAGCAGGTGCTCGGCACCGTACACCTCGGGCGTCTCGGCCAGGATCGCGGTGCCGCCGTGGCGGACGAGCAGGTCCGCGGCGGCGCCGAGGGCCGGGTTGGCGGTGATGCCGGAGTAGCCGTCGGATCCGCCGCACTGCAGGCCGAGGACGAGCTCGGACGCGGGCACCGGCTCACGGGCGACCGCGTTCGCGGCGGGCAGCAGCTCGCGGATCACCTCCAGGCCGCGGCGTACGGTCGCCGAGGTGCCGCCGAGCTCCTGAATGGTCATCGTCGGGGTATCGACCGGCAGGTCGAAGCCGGTGAGCTGGTTGACCTCGCACCCGAGGCCGATGACGAGGATCGCGGCGAAGTTGGGGTGCCGGGCGTAGCCGTTCAGGGTGCGGCGCAGCAGCCGGATCCCGTCGCCGTCCGCGGCCATCCCGCAGCCGGTGCCGTGGGTCAGCGCCACGACGCCGTCGACGTTCGGGAAGCCGTCCGTGGAGGCACGGCTCGCGATCATCCGGGCGACCGTGGCCGAGCAGTTCACCGAGGGGAGGATGCCGATGTAGTTGCGGGTGGCGACCCGCCCGTCCGGCCGCCTGATGCCCTGGAAGTGCGCGGGCGCGGGCACCGGCTCGACGTCGCGTACGTCGGTGCCGAAGGCGTAGTCCCGATCGTGCGGTCCCATGCCGAGGTTGTGGGTGTGCACATGCTCGCCGGCCGCGATCGGCGCGGTCGCGACGCCGATCAGCTGGCCGTACTTGCGGATCGGGGCACCGGAGGCGAGGTCGTGGACGGCCACCTTGTGGCCGCGGGGGACGCCGGGCAGGTCGCGCAGGGCCACCGCCACGTCGTCGTCGGGCTGTAGCAGCAGGGTGTCACCAGTCATGCATGCTCCCGTCCTCCAGGCGGTTGACCGGCAGGTACGCCTGCCGGTAGGGGTACTCCGCGGCCGCCTCCTCGTCGATGTCCACGCCGAGGCCGGGCTCCTCCGAGGGATACATCAACCCGTCCGCGAACCGGTACGAGTGGGGGAAGACCGCGTTCGTCGCCTCGGTGTGCGGCATGTACTCCTGGATGCCGAAGTTCGGCACCGCGATGTCGACGTGCAGCGCGGCCGCCAGGCACACCGGCGACAGGTCGGTGGCGCCGTGCGAGCCGGTGCGCACGTGGTACAGGTCCGCCAGGTCGAAGACCCGGCGCAGATGGGTGATGCCGCCGCCGTGCGCGACGTTCATCCGGATGTAGTCGACGAGCTGCTCGGTGATCAGCTGGTGGCAGTCCCAGATCGAGTTGTAGACCTCACCGACCGCGATCGGCGTCGTGGTGTGCTGCCGGATCAGCCGGAACCCCTCCTGCAGCTCCTCGGAGATCGGGTCCTCCAGCCAGAACAGGCCGTACGGTTCGAGGGCCTTGCCCAGCCGCGCCGCCTCGATCGGGGTGAGCCGGTGGTGCGCGTCGTGCAGCAGGTGGAAGTCGTGCCCGAAGCGGTCACGTACGGCCTCGAAGAGCCTGGGAATGAAGGTGAGGTACTTCGTGGTCGACCAGGTCTCCTCGTCCGGGCGCTCCCCCGCGGTCGCGGGCTCGTACGGCTCGCGCGTGGCCGGGACGCCGTAGACCTTCTCCAGGCCCGGAACGCCGGCCTGGACCCGCACCGCGCGGTAGCCCCGGTCGAGGAGGCCGCCGACCTGCTCCAGCGCCTCGGGGATGGTCGCGCCGTTCGCGTGGCCGTACACCGTGACCGCGTCGCGCGACCGCCCGCCGATGAGCTGGTAGACCGGCATCCCGGCCGCCTTGCCCTTGATGTCCCACAGTGCCGTGTCGACCGCCGCGACCGCGGTCATGGTCACCGGCCCGCGCCGCCAGTACGCGCCCTTGTGCAGGTACTGCCAGGTGTCCTCGATGCGGCTCGCGTCGCGGCCGATCAGAAGCCGGCAGACGTGGTCCCGCAGGTACGAGGCGACCGCCAGCTCACGGCCGTTGAGGGTGGCGTCGCCGACCCCGGTCAGGCCGTCCTCGGTGGTCAGCTTCAGGGTCACGAAGTTGCGGTCCGGGCAGGTGACGATGACCTTGGCCGCGACGATCCTCATCCCGTTTGGACCCAGGCGTGCTCGGGGTCGAGGTAGGGGATCATCTGCCGGCCCTCGCCCGCCATCACCCACAGGTAGCAGAGGGAGTAGCCGGGGGCGGCCACGACCGGGTGGTAGCCGGCCGGGATCGCCGCGACGTCGCCGTCCCGTACGGTGAACGCCTCCTCGCCCTTGCCGTCATAGCGGAGCTGGATGCCGAAACCGCCCGCCGGGTCGAGCTTGAACAGGTAGACCTCCTCCAGCTTCACCTCGCGCGGCGGCTCGTGGGTGTCGTGCTTGTGCGGCGGGTAGCTGGACCAGTTGCCGGGCGGGTTGATCGTCTCGCCGAGCAGCAGCCGCCCGGCGTCGTCGTCCGGGCCGAGGATCGTGCGAACCGTACGCGACCAGTTCCCTTCGCCGCGCTCGGCGACGTCCTGGTCGGCCGGTCCGATGATCCGTGCCTTGCCCGGCCGGCCGTCGCCGAGCGGGGCGTAGGCGATGACGATCTGCGCGGGACCGCCGGTCGCCTCGAACCGCAGTGGCGTGCCCGGAGGCGCGTACACGGTGTGGCCCGGTCCGTCGAAGACGTCACTGCGCCCGCCCGCGGTGCCGAGCCCCGCGACGTCGACGACGCCGGAGAGGACGACGGCCGCGATCTCGGCGTCCCGGGTCAGCTCAAGAGCCTCACCGTCGGCCAGGTCGGCCAGGTCGAGCCCGATCAGCTCGGTTTCCTTGCCCGGGGTCAGCAGGGTTCTCAATCTCGCTCCTTGATCTGGGTGACCAGCTGCGTGGGATTGACGAAGCGCAGTGCCACGACGAGCAGCACCAGCATCGACATGGTGTAGAGGACCGCCATCGCGTCGATCTCCTGCTGCGCGCGGATGCCCGCCGAGGAGACCGAGTAGTAGAGCGCGACCACGAGCGTCTGGCTGTCAGGGCCGGCGGTCAGGAAGGTCAGCTCGAACATGCCCACCGTACGCACCAGGATGAGGATCGCGGCGGCCAGCATGCCGGGGATCAGCAGCGGGCCGAGGATCCTGGTGAAGATCACGCGGGTACGGGCGCCGCACATCCGCGCCGCCGACTCGATCTTCGGGTCGATCTGCTCGATGAACGGCGTCATCACGAGGATGACGAACGGCACCGCCGGCACGAGGTTCGCCAGGATGACACCGGTCAGGCTGCCGGCCAGGTGGAACTTGTACAGGACGGTCGCGAGCGGCACGCCGTACGTGATCGGCGGGATGAGGATGGGCAGCAGGAACACCACCATCAGCACCCGCTTGCCGGGAAAGGTCCGGCGGGCCAGCGCGTACGCGGCGGGCACGCCGATGATCAGCGAGATCACCACCACGGCCAGGGCGACCTCCAGGGTCACCACGAGCACACTGCCGAGGTCGAACTCCCGCCACGTCGTGCCGTACCAGTGCGACGTCCACCCCTTCGGCAGCCAGCCGCCGAACCACCTCGTGCCGAAGGAGTCGACGACCACGGCGCCGACCACGCCGGCGAGGATGAGAATGAAGAACGCCACCGCGCCCC
>DASQPY010000008.1:0-24895 GCA_035643735.1 Actinoallomurus sp.
GCGGGTACGAGCATCCCCATGTGCCGGGACACGATCCGGCCGACGTCGCCCGCGGGGCGCAGCGCGGGTCCCAGGCCGCTCCACAGCGCGATGACCAGCGCGACGAGCGCCAGTTTGGTCAGGGCGCGTACGAGACCGACCACGGCCACCGTGGTCGTCGCGGCGCAGGCCGGCACGCCGCGCCGGGTGAGGTAGCGGCAAGTGACGGCCGCGGTGCCGAGGCCCGCGGGTGCCAGCCGGTTCGCCGCGGCACCCGCGAACTGGGCGGTGGTGATCTCCCAGATGCCGAGACGCGCGATCGCGGGGGTGCCGGGGGAGGGCTTTCCGGCCGCGCCGGACGCGGTGGTCCGTACGCCGAGCGCCGAGGTCAGGTAGTGCAGCGCCGTCAGTGCCACGATCACCGGGACGAGCCCCCAGCGGATCCTCGCCGCCCCCTCGGAGAGCCAGTCCGCACCGTTCCACAGACCGCCGGCCACGTCGACGTCGGCCAGTCCCGCTCCGGCGAGGCCGGCGAGCAGGCCGGTCAGGACGAGCATCGAGACGATCCATGTGCGGACCGGGATGCGCGCCACGACGGATCCGCCGGCCTGAACCGTCACCAGGTCGGGCGGCGGCTGCCGTACGAGGGTGCTTCGATTCATGGACTCAATGTCCCCTTAGCGGATCGACACCGATGGAACACAAGATGAAGAACGCGGTTGGAATCCGGGCGAAGAGGCTTCAGCGCCTGTGGATGCTTCGCGGACCGGTCCTCGGGCTGCGGTCCACGCTATTGCCGGTATTGGGAAAGGCCGTGGGCGTCCGCGCCGTTGCGGGTGCCGGTGGAGCGTGGGCGGCCGGTGACCGTACGGCCCTTGCGGCCTCCTGCACGGGTCGATGACGGCCCTGACGCGGCCGTCGGCCCGCACCGCAACATTCGCACGTGTCCGTCCACCACTCCCGTTTCTCGCGGCTGTGCTACTACCCAAATAGTACAGGTGCGCTGATGGCACCGTATCGGAAAGGACACGGGGTAGGTGGCCAGGACGAAAAGGTCGATCGCGCCACGGCGCGTCCGGTCACCGGGCTTCGTCGTCCCGGAGGAGGCGCAGCAGCAGGCGTTCGTCCTCCGGCGGGAGCTCTGAGACGAACCTCGCCAGCACTGCGGCGTGGTCCTGCCGGCGTCGCAGCAGGGCGTTCATGGCCGCGGCGGTGTGGTCGGCCTCGTCGACGCTGGGGAAGTAGACGTATCCGCGTCCCTCGCGGGTACGCGTGGCCATCCCCTTGCGGTGCAGGCGGGCGAGGGTCGTCATCACCGTGGTGTACGCGAGGGCTCCGCCGAGCGAGGACTGAACCTCCGCCGGGCTCATCGCCCGCCCGCCCCGCCACAGTGCGGCCAGCACCTCGTCCTCGAGCATGCCTGCGGGCCGTCGCTGCTGGTCGGGCGCGTTCATTGACGACACCTGCTCCGGGAGGAAACGGGGTCTATGCCCCACGATAGTAGGGGTACGGCCGCGGAGGCCTTCCGTCAGATGCCCAGGTCGTGGGCGCGACCACCCGGACGCGTCCCGCCGCCGTGCGGCGGGCGGGGGCTGCGAACGTTACGGAACAAGCGGGGCGAAGTGGCTCCACAGATCCGGATGTACCGCCTGTAAAGTGACACCATGGTGGAAGTGCGGCGGGGCGCCGGGCAGCTCGAGGCGGAGGTCCTCGGCGCGCTGTGGGCGACCGGCCGGGCGCTGACCCCGTCCGAGGTCCAGGAGCGGATCGGCGGCCGGCTCGCGTACAACACCGTGCACACCATCCTGAAGCGCCTGTGGGACAAGGGCCTCGTGATCCGCGACGCCGACGGCCGGCGCGGCGCGTACCGGCCGGCCAAGGACGCCCCCGGGCACGCCGCACAGATCATGCACGACGCCCTGGGACGGGAGCCGGACCACGCGGCGGTGCTCCAACGCTTCGTGACCGGGCTCGGTCCCGACGACGAGGAGATGCTGCGCAAGCTCCTCGACATCGGCTGAGGTCTCCGGCGCGTTCGCCTCAGGTGCGCGGGGCGGCCGGCGGATGCGGCGGCAGGAAGACGCGCCAGCGCCGCCCGTTCGGCGTCGTGAACGAGTAGCGGAGCCAGCCGCGCGTGTAGCGCGGCCGCGGACCGGTGTGCTCCACCACCGCCAGCCGCGTCAGGGTCGCCGCCCTTCGCAGCCCGGCGACGTCGGTGGACATGTCGTTGCCGGCGATCTGCAGCGACCGGCAGCCGGTGTAGAACGCCAGCGGCGGAGCCTGCTCGCCGGACAGCGTGCACGGCGGCCGTACGCCGAGGTACTGGAGCTGGCCGGTGATGGCGATGAAGTCCCCCCGCGCCGTGTACTGGGAGGTGACCATGTGGGCGAGCACCAGCTGCTGACCCGCCGTCTGCGTGGCCAGTCCCAGAGCCACGACGCCGGCCGTCGCGATCCGCCAGCGGCCCCGGCCGAGCGTCGCCGCGCCCCACCCGAGCTCGGCCATCGGCAGGGCCAGCAGCGCGTACGCCGGGATGAGAAAGCGGGGGGCGGCGTACCCGAGCAGAAGCAGGTAGGACGCGCCGAGTACGGCGCCGCACGCGGCGGGTAAGGCCAGCAGCCCCAGCCGCCGCCCGCGCGCCGCGAGCACGAGGCCGCCGGCGGCCAGCACGGGGACCAGCGGCCACCACGCCGCGAGAGGGTGGACGTGCCAGGTCGCGCCGTCGCACGGCCGGCACAGGAGGTTGTGGTTGAGCGCGTGCAGCTCCATCCGCACGCCCTCGGGATGCCAGCCGAGGCCACCCTCGGTCTCGCTCGCCACACGAAGCCGATGGAGCGGATCGCCGAATCTGACGTACGCCTCCACGACCCACTCGGCCGCGCCCGCCAGCGGTCCGATCAGGATCGCCGCCAGCGCGACGAGCCGGCGCCGGTGAGCGAACGCCACCGCGACGAGCAGCGGGAGCACGAGCCACACCGCGTCTCCCGGGCGCATGAGGGCCACGAAGGCCAGGCTCATCGCGAGGCAGACCGGCGCCGCACGGCTCTGCCCGCGAACCGTGTGCGCGAACCAGCCGGTGGCCGCCACCGCGCCGTACGCGACGTAGATGTTGGGCATGACCTCGTTGCCGTAGAACTGCACCATCCACAGCGCGGCGAGGAGAAATGCGGCCAGTGCGGCGGTCACCGGCCGCAGCAGGCGGGTCCACGGCCAGTACGCGATCACGAGGCCGACCGTGGAGAGCATGGTCATGTAGACCCGCAGCGCGGCGACGGAGGAGGTGACCGCGACCAGCGGAGCGGCCAGCAGTGTGACGCCGCGGGCGCGCGGAGCGCTGAAGAACGCCGTGGGAACGTGCGGGCTGACCTGGCTGACGTAGACCGTCTCGTCCCAGCCGAGCCGCATCCGGGTCGTGACGGCGATGAGCTGGGCGGCCGCATACAGGAACGCGACCGCGACGAGGGGCACACAGGGGTGAACGGGACGCTCGCTTGACCGACCGCTGAGATTCACCCTACAGATTGTAGGGTCAGGTAATCCCTGCGCATGGAGAGGGTCAAGTGGCCACTGATGCGCAGCGACGGGGTGATGTCGTTCTCACTCTCCTGCCGGCCTGCCCGGCGAGCCGGGGTTCAGCAGGGAGTGCCACGGGGGAGCTGGTAGCTCCCGCCGAGGCGGTACCGGCCCGGGACCGGGGCGAACAGACGGGTCCAGTCACCGGCCTGGGTCAGGCAGCCCGGCGGGCCGCCGCGGACGCCCAGCCACGGTGACCAGGGCACCCGTACGAGCACCCAGCCTCCGGCCGGGACGTTGATGTCGAGCTCACCGTCGTCCGCGCGCGCGACCGTGGCGGGCGGGTCGGCGAGCGGCTCGGGGTCGCTGAGCTCGTACAGGTGCCAGTGGTCGTCCCGCCAGACCTGCTTCAACCACGGCTGACCCGCCGCGACGATGCGCGCCTCCTCCATCCCCTGCCAGTCCGGCGTGGAGTCCGACAGCACCACGTAGCGCACGGCCCAGCGTTTGAGCCAGGCGTGGTACGTGTCGGGGGTGAGCGTCCCGTCGTAGAAGAGGGGATTGCGGTCGACGTCGGCCTGGCGGTTCCAGCCGCGCGCGAGGTTCACCACGGGGGCGAACTCCGACGACTCGAAATGCGTGCGCTCCGGCACCACCTCGACCCGCCCGCGGTCGGCGTTCAGGTTCCGCAGCTCCGACAGCACACCGGTCGTGTGGCCGTCGGGTGAGCCGGTGTTCACGACGTCGAAGACCGGCCGGATGATCTGGGAGATGGCGGTGGCCGCGAACGCGACGTACAGGATGGCGATCTTTCGTTCCATCGCGGCGGCCAGCATGACCGCGCCGCCGAACAGCAGGGCGAGGCGGTCCACGTTGCTGCCCACCTGTGACGGGATGAGCCAGGTGAGCACGGTCCCGAACGCGTACACGACCGCGCCCGCGCGTACGTTGCGCCAGGTCTTGGGGGCGTAGAGCGCGAGCGCCAGGGCGCTGAGGACGGGAGCCGCGACCAGGAACCACGGGAACGGCTGTACCCCCTTGAAGGGGAACAGCAGTGCGGAGAGCGCGACCACGAAGGGCGGCCCGGCCGCCAGCGCGTACGCGGACCGGCGGCGCCGGGTGAGGAACAGCGCGGCGGCGGCCACCTCGAGGAAGAGCCCGGCCACCGGGCTCGCCAGAGTGGCCAGTACGCCGAGGAAGACGACCGCGGCGGCGCGGGGCGCGCGGGGACCGCGCGCCGCGTACACCACCGCCACGGCGGCGAGCCCGAAGAACACCCCGAGCGCGAACGTCACCCGGCCGGACACCGCGTTGCAGGACAGCGCGAAGGCCCCCCAGAGCGCGGGCGCCAGCGGACGGCGGATTCCCGAGCGCATGAGGAGCAGCGCGAAGAGCCCGGCCGAGAGGGTGCCCGCGAGCACCCCGGTCGTGCGGACGCCCAGCAGGGCCATCAGGTACGGGGAGATCACGCTGTACGAGGCGGGGTGCATGCCGCCGTACCACGCGAAGTCGTAGGCGGAGCCCGGATGGCGGAGGGCGAACTCCGCCCAGGCGCTCTGCGCGGCGAGGTCGCCGCCGCCCCGCGCGAGGAACACCGCCCACAGCACATGGAGAATTCCGGCAATGGCCGTAGCGGCCACGACAGGATGCAGTAGCCACCGCCGGTGGCGTACCGGTCGTGCCCGTATCGCGTCGGCGGGGCGGGGCGCCTCGAGTGTGGCGGTCACCGCCCGGCCGCGCTCTCCGCAAGCCCGTTATGGGACAGCTGGGGAGCGGGGGACATTCGGCCAATGATCAACGATCGCGGCCCGGAGGGCAAATCAAGCGAGTTGTGAAATCGGCTACATCACGCTTACCGCGGAATGAAGCGTTCCGTTCTGCTGCCGTACGGACGCTCGCGGGCAGGTAGGCCCAGGGCAATGTAACCCCAAGCCAGCGCCAAGATAGTGCCAAGGCGGACCCAGGTCGCGCCCAGGGTGGCATTCGCCGTTACTGGAGATTCGGCGACGATAGTCGGCACTTCCCTCCTTTTCGAAACATTGCCGCGTTTACGCGCCAGGCCCTACGCTTTACCGGCGGTCCAGGCGATGCGCTCCACCGAACGAGCCGCTCACATGGGCCTCGCGGACAGGCGACGGGAAAGGCGATTTGGTGACTCAGCTTGTCGTGGAGAGCAACGGCGTTTCGGTGGCTCTGGATCCACGACGTTCCTACCGCGTGGGCCGGGACCCGGCGGCGGACATCGTCATCGCGGTCGAGGGGGTCTCACGCTCCCATGCCGAGCTCCGCTGCGAGGGGGACCAGTGGGTCCTCGAGGACCTCGGCAGCGCGAACGGCACCTACGACGGCGGCCGGCGGGTCCGGCGTGTCGCGGTGGCGCCGGGCAGCCAGATCCGGCTCGGCCACCCGGAGGAGGGGGTGCCGGTCGCGTTCCGCATCGGCCAGGCGCCCGTGACGCGCGCACACCCCGGCACAGAGCCGACGGCGCCGACCTTCCCGTCACCGCCGTCCGTGCCGCCGCAGGCTCCGGTCCCGCCACAGCCCTCCGGCTACCAGCAGCCGGGGCAGGGCTACGCGCCGCGGCCCGGTGGCCCCGGTCAGGTCCACCCGCCCGTCCACCAGGCCCCGGGCGGCCCTCCTGGTTACGCCGGTCAGGCCGGCCATCCCGGTCAGGCCGCCGCGGCGTACACGCCGCCGGTCCAGGGCGACGGCACCATGCACCCGTACCAGCCGCCCTACGCTGGCGCCGGCGTGATGCCGCCGCAGCCCGGATATCAGGGTGACCCCGGCGCAGGGCCCGACCCGCGTATGCCGATCGGCTACGAACAGACCCGGGGCACGACGCCGCCGTCGCCGCGCATGCAGACCATGAGCGGTCAGCACCGCGAGCCCTCCAAGGTCCGCAACCTCGAGGGCGCGCAGGTCCTGCGCATCGGCCGGGCGCCCGAGAACGACATGGTCATCACCGACCTGCGGGTGTCGCGTCAGCACGCCGAGCTGCGCTCGGCCGGCGGAGCGTACGAGATCATCGATGTGGGCAGCCGCAGTGGCACCTACGTCAACGGCCAGCGGGTCCAGCGTTCGCCGATCGGCCCGCAGGACATCATCGGCATCGGCCCGTCAACGTTCCACCTGGTCGGCGACGTCCTGACGGAGTACGTCGACACGGGTGCGGTCAGCCTCAGCGCGCACGACCTCACCGTCACGGTCGACAAGGGCAAGGTGCTGCTGGACCACGTGTCGTTCCCGCTCGGCGAGAAGTGCCTGGTCGCGGTGATCGGCCCCAGTGGTTCGGGCAAGTCGACCCTGCTGCGCGCGCTCACCGGCCTGCGCCCGGCCGACCAGGGCACGGTCTCCTACGACGGCCGCGACCTCTACCGGGACTACGCCGAGCTGCGCTCGCGCATCGGGCTGGTGCCGCAGGACGACATCCTGCACACCCAGCTCACCGTGCGGCGCGCCCTCATCTACGCCGCCGAGCTGCGCTTCCCCGACGACACCCGCCAGCACGAGCGCAAGGCGCGCGTGGACGAGGTCCTGCAGGAGCTCGGCCTCGACCACCGCCGCGACAACCGGATCTCGGCGCTGTCCGGTGGCCAGCGCAAGCGGGTCAGCGTCGCGCTGGAGCTGCTCACCAAGCCGTCGCTGCTGTTCCTCGACGAGCCGACCTCCGGTCTGGACCCGGGCCTGGACAAGTCGGTCATGCAGATGCTGCGCGGCCTGGCCGACGACGGCCGTACGGTCGCGGTGGTCACGCACAGCGTCGCGAACCTCGACATCTGCGACCGGCTCCTCGTGATGGCGCCGGGCGGGAAGATCGCCTACTTCGGACCGCCGAAGGAGGCGCTGCCCTTCCTCGGCTTCACCGACTGGGCGGACGTCTTCCAGGCCTTCGACGACCCGTCCATCGACTGGGCCGGCCGGTACCTCCAGTCGCCGGCCCACCAGAAGTACGTCCAGGCCGACCTGGTCCAGCCGGTCGCCCAGGCCGGCCCGGTCCACTTCGAGCCGCCGCCCAAGCCGCAGAGCTGGCCCGAGCAGCTGAGCACGCTGATCCGGCGCTACATCCGCAGCATCGTGGCGGACCCGTTGTTCCTCGGCATCACGGTGGCGCTGCCGATCATCATGGGAGCGGTGGCGCGTGTCATCCCGGCCGGTGACCTCACGTCGAAGATTCCGGGCTCGCAGGGCGGCGCAGCCAACCTCCTGATGATCCTGTGCATCGGCGGATGTCTCACGGGTGCCGCCAACGCGGTTCGCGAACTCGTCAAGGAAAGACCGATCTATCAGCGAGAACGCGCGGTCGGGTTGTCCAGATCCGCGTATCTCACCTCGAAACTGCTCGTCCTCGGCGTGATCACGATCGGTCAGGGGATCGCGCTCACGCTGGTCGCCATGCTCGGGGTCGACATGAGGGACAAGGGCGTGATCACCTCGCCGCTGCCCGAGCTCATCATCGCCGTCGCGTTGCTGTCCTTCACCGCGATGACGCTCGGCCTGCTCATCTCCGCGGTCGTCAAGACCAGCGAGATGACGATGCCGCTGCTGGTGCTCACCACGCTGGTCCAGATCGTGTTCTGTGGAGCCCTCGTGCACCTGGACGGCAAGGCCGTTCTGGAGGAGATCGCCTGGTTCGTGCCGGCCCGGTGGGCGTTCGCCGCGATGGCGGGCACGCTCGACGTCACCTTCCTGCTTCCGCACAAGGAGCCGCCGGATCCGCTGTGGAAGCAGCAGTTCGGCACCTGGCTGCTGGACATGGGCGCGATGCTCCTCCTCGTCGTGGTCCTGATCTTCCTCGTGGAGCGCATGCTGCGCCGCCAGGAGCCGGAGGTCATGCGCAAGTAGTGACGGCGGCCGGCGGGGCGGGGAGCGGCCGAGCCGCTTCCCGCCCCGCTGTCGTGCCGGTCGGGCTCAGCCGTTCGTCGCGGCGACGGCCTCGGACCAGATCTGCACGGCCTCGTCGATCTGCGCGGCGTCGACCACGAGCGGCGGGATCATCCGCACGACGTTGCCGTGCGCCCCGCAGGTCAGCAGCAGCAGGCCACGTTCGCCCGCCGCCCGCTGAGCCCGCTGCGCGGCGTCGGCGTCCGGCGCGTCGCCGGTGCCGAACTCGCTGCCCACCATGAGCCCCAGGCCCCGTACGTCGCCGATGACCGGATGGGCCGAGGCGACCTTGCGCAGCCCCTCCTGCAGGCGCAGGCCCATCTCGGCCGCGTTGGCGACGAGCCCCTCGTCCTGGATGACGTCGAGCGTGGCCAGCGCCGCGGCGCAGGCGACGGCGTTCCCGCCGTACGTGCCGCCCTGCGAGCCGGGCCACGCGCGGCCCATGAGCTCACTCGGCGCGGCGATGGCCGACAGCGGGAACCCGCTCGCGAGCCCCTTGGCGGTGATGAGCACGTCCGGCCGTACGCCGGAGTGCTGGTGGCCCCAGAACCGTCCGGTGCGGCCGAAGCCGGTCTGGACCTCGTCGATGATGAGCAGGCTGCCGTGCCGGTCGGCTCGCTCGCGCAGCCCCTCCAGGAAGCCGGGCGGCGCGGGCACGTAGCCCCCCTCGCCGAGCACCGGCTCGACGATGAACGCGGCGGTGTCCTGCGGTGGGCTGACCGTCGCGAGCAGGTAGTCCAGCTCCTTCAGCGCGAAGCGGGTGGCCTCCTCCTCGCTCCAGCCGTAGCGGTAGGCCTGCGGGAACGGCGCGACGGCCGCGCCGGGCATGAGCGGGCCGATGCCGGCGCGGAACTTCGTGCCGGCCGTGGTCAGTGACGCTGCGCCCATGGTGCGTCCGTGGAAGGAGCCGTGGAAGACGACGATGTTCTGCCGGCCGGTGGCGTGCCGCGCCAGCCGGATCGCCGCCTCGACGGCCTCGCTGCCGGAGTTGAGGTAGAACAGCGCGTCCAGGCCCTCGGGCAGGACCTCGCCCAGGCGCTCGGTGAGGCGCAGCAGCGGGCGGTGCATGACCGTCGTGTACTGGCCGTGGATGAGCGTCGCGACCTGCTCCTGGGCGGCCCGCACCACGTGCGGGTGACAGTGCCCGGTGCTGGTCACGCCGATCCCGGCGGTGAAGTCGAGGTGCCGGTGGCCGGCCTCGTCGTACAGGTAGGCACCCTCGCCGCGGGCGGCCAGCACTGGTGTGGCCTGCTTGAGGATCGGTGACAGCTGCGCCATGCTCGCTCCTGTAGGATTGTCAACAATCTAATAATATGCAAGCATCTCCGCAGTGGGTTGTCCAGACGGCAGGCCTGCCTCAGGAGGCGCGATGAGCGAGTTCGACACGGCGTGGGCGGCGGTGGGAGCCGTTCCGAAGCGGCTGTTCATCGGCGGCGAGTGGCGGGACGCGAGCTCGGGGGCCACCTTCGAGGTGGAGGACCCCGCGACCGGAAAGACACTGTGCTCGGTCGCCGACGCCACGACCGCCGACGGCATGGCGGCCCTGGAGGCCGCCGTCGCGGCGCAGCCGTCCTGGGCCGCCACGGCGCCGCGCGAACGCGGGGAGATCCTGCGCCGTGCCTACGACCTGCTCATGGCGCGGCGGCGGGAGCTGGCCGCGCTGATGACCTCGGAGATGGGCAAGCCGATCGCCGAGTCCCTGGGCGAGGTCGCTTACGCCGCGGAGTTCTTCCGCTGGTTCGCCGAGGAGGCGGTCCGCGTCGGCGGCGACTACGCGGTCGCCCCGGACGGCGGCGGCCGGTTCCTCGTGATGCGGCAGCCGGTCGGCCCGAGCCTGCTCGTGACACCGTGGAACTTCCCGATGGCGATGGGCACGCGCAAGATCGGCCCCGCGGTCGCGGCCGGCTGCACGATGGTGCTCAAGCCGGCCGAGCAGACACCGCTGTCCGCGCTGGCACTGGCCGCCGTGCTGCGCGAGGCGGGCCTGCCGGACGGTGTTCTGAACGTCGTGCCGACCGCCGGCCCCGGCGAGCTCGTCGAACCTCTGCTCCGCGACGGCCGGATCCGCAAACTGTCGTTCACCGGCTCGACCGAGGTCGGGCGGTTGCTGCTCGGGCAGTGCGCGGACCAGGTGCTGCGGGTCTCACTCGAGCTCGGCGGGAACGCCCCGTTCATCGTGTTCGCCGACGCCGACCTGGACGCCGCGGTCGACGGGGCGATGCAGGCGAAGATGCGCAACATCGGCGAGGCGTGCACGGCGGCGAACCGCTTCTACGCGCAGGCCCCGATCGCCGAGGAGTTCACCCGGCGTCTCGCCGAGCGGATGGAGAGCCTGGTCGTCGGCCCCGGCCTGGAGACCGGGACCCAGGTGGGGCCCCTGATCGACGAGGCGGCACGGCAGAAGGTCGCGTCACTGGTGGAGGACGCGACCGCCCGCGGCGCGGTGGTCCGCACCGGCGGCTCGGCGGTGGAGGGACCGGGCTACTTCTACCCGCCGACGGTGCTGTCCGGCGTCCCCGCCGGGTCCCGGATGCGCGATGCCGAGATCTTCGGCCCGGTGGCGCCCGTGACCACGTTCGACACGGAGGACCAGGCGCTCGCATGGGCCAACGACACCGAGTACGGCCTGGTCGCCTACGTGTACACGACGAACGTCGACCGGGCCCTGCGGGTCGGGGAGGCACTCCAGACCGGCATGGTCGGCCTCAACCGCGGCGTGGTGTCCAACCCCGCGGCCCCGTTCGGCGGCGTGAAGCACTCCGGCCTCGGCCGCGAGGGCGGCAAGGTCGGCATCGAGGAGTTCCTGGAGACCAAGTACATCGCCCTCGGCTGAGCCGAAGAGCTCACCGAGGGGGATCGGCCGGGTCCTCGGTGTGGGGGGTGCGCAGGCGTTCGACGGAGTCGGTCATGTGCTCCTCGATCAGGCGCAGCAGGCGTTCCTCGTCGCCGTCGTTGATCGCTTCGACAAGCTTGCGGTGCTCCTCGACCAGGTCTTCGGGCTCCGGGTACTTCTCCTGCAGCGCGTTGAGGCACATCCGCGCCTCGACCAGCAGTGTGTGGGCCATGCGCTCGAGGCGCGGGCTGCCCGAGGACGCGACCAGGACCTGGTGGAACGCCTGGTCGGCGTCGCTCATCGCGATCCGGTCCCGCTGCTTGGCCGCGTCGACCAGGGCCTGGAGCGCCTCGGTGAGCCGTACGAGCGCCTCACCGCGGTTACGGTTCATGATCATTTGGCATGCGGCGCGTTCGATGGCCAGGCGAGCCAGGTAGACGTCTTCCATATCCTCTTCGGCCAGAGTGATCACGAACAGGCCGCGGTGCGGCTCGCTGCGTACGAGACCCTCCTGGACGAGCCGCTGCATCGCCTCGCGGAGCGGGCCCCGGCTGACGCCGAGACGCGCCGCGAGATCCGCCTCGCCCAGCTGTGACCCCGGAGCCAGCGAGCCGTACATGATCGCGGACCGTAGCTCGTCGGAGATGATCTCGACGGTGGATCTTCGTGGTACGGGCTCCAGCTCGCCCAGCCGTCCCATGTCAGACCGCCTCCGTACGGAAGAGTGTGCCCGGTCCGGTGCGCAGGGTGCGGTCACCGGCGATGCGAAGGCCCTCCCAGACGCTCACCTGGTTCGCGGTGAGCACGGGTTTGCCCAGCCGCTCCTCCAGGTCGTCGAGCCAGGCCACGGTGTGCAGCGCGGTGTCCGGCACCAGCACGGCCTCGGCGTCGGGATGGTCGTTGGCGGCGACGAAGCCGAGGACGTCGTCGCGGCCCAGGGCGCCGACCTCGGCGGCGGTGACGATGCCGCGGCAGGACAGGGCGACGACCTCTATACCGTCGCCGTCCAGGAAGTCGGCGAACCGCTCGGCCACGTCGGCCGGATAGGTGGCCGCGACCGCCACGCGGCGTACGCCGAGGTGGCAAGCCGCGTTCACGAAGGCGAAGGAGGTGCTGGACGCGGGTACGCCGGCGGCGGCCTCCACCCCGGCCACCTGCCCGGCCGCGCCGTCACGGCCGAAGACGAAGCTGCCGCTGGTGCAGGCCCAGATCGCGGTCTGTACGCCGAGTGCGCGCAGCTCCCGTGCCCCGGCGGAAAGCACGTCCGGGCCGCCGATGTCCAGGAGGGCGTCGACGCGGTGGGCGTCCTCCCGCATGAGCGTGTGCACGACCGGCAGGCTGACATCGCCCAGCAGGCGTTCCATCGCCGGGTAGTCGTCCTCGGCGCTCCGGCCCGGATAGAGGATCCCGACCGTGTGACCCATCAGCTCTCCAGATTTGGCAGATTGTTGACAATTTTAGCCCATTGTTCATGCCGCGGTGGGGCGCGCGATGTCGACGAGCCACTGACCCGCGCCCATCGCCTGTGATCCCATCGAGCGCAGGGCCGAGCACATCGTCACCTGGTTCGCGGTGAGCACGGGCTTGCCGAGCATGCGTTCGAGCGGGGCGATGATGTCGTACGTCGGGACGTTCGTGCAGCTGATGTAGACCGCCTCGGCGTCCGGCCGGTCCACCGCGCTCACCGCGGCGACCACCTCGGCGTAGGCGACCTTCCAGATGTGGTTCAGCAGGCCGAGCCCGGTGCTCGAGACGGCCTCGATCCCGTGCTCGCCGAGGAAGCCGAGCAGCCGGTCGGTCACGCTGTCGATGTAGGGCGTGACGACCGCGATCCGCCGCGCGTCCAGGAGCGCGAGCGACTCGACCAGCGCGCCCGAGGTCGTGGTCGCCGCCGGCGCGCCCGCGTCCAGGATGCTCTGGCTCAGCAGCCGCTCGCCGGTCGCGCCGTGCACGAAGCTGCCCGACGCGCAGGCGAACGCCACGACCAGCGGCTCCGGGGCCAGGACGTCCCGCGTGGCACGGCACACGGTGTCGCGGTCGGACAGTGCCGAGGCCATCTCGACCGTCACCGGCACCGGGACGTACGGCAGGCGGGTCAGGTGGAGCGAGACGTCATCGGGCGCCCAGCGCCACAGCTCGCGGTCGAGGGCGAAGTCGAACGGGGCGACCACGCCGATCCCGTGCTGGGTCAGCAGCTCCAGTCCGACGACCATGTCCGCAGGGCTCGACGGCCTGGCGGGGCCGGCGTTCACTGCTCGAACCGCTGGTACACCAGGCGCTCGCCCACACTGCCGGACCGCCACACGTCATTGCACGCCTCGGCCATCAGGTCCAGGCCATCGACGATGGTGGCGTAGACGTTGCCCGGCACCCAGCCGACGTCCCCGTTGAGCAGCAGGTTGTTGCGGCCGTAGAAGATCGCGAGGTCGATCACGCCGGGAAGGGCGTCGATCCCCTTCTCCTCCTTGAAGCGCCGGTCGAGTATGCCGCCGTTGAAGGAGAAGTACACGACGTCGCCGGGGATCGGCGTCACCGTGGGGTTCTCCAGCCCGGGCTCCTCGGCGGCGAACCGCTCCACCATGGTGTACACCTCGTTACGGGCGTACTTGGCGTGGTAGATGTCCCCGCCCTGCGGCAGCGCCTGCCATACGGCCTCGCACGTGCGGGGGGCGTCCTTCTCGAGGAGTTCCGCCACGCACGACACACCGCGGCGTTCCAGCGTGATCTTGATCTGTCTCCGCATGCCAGACCTCCCACTGCACGTAGGCGGGGCGAGGCTCGTCGCTCACCCCTGTGGACTTCCCTTCGGGCGCCTTGGGATCCGTCCTGGCCTCTGGTCCCGGTCTGTAGCCGGTTTGGGTCGGGTTGCGACGGTCTTGCAGCATTTGCTCGACGCCGACAACCGCGCCGATTGTTGACAATCATACGAAGTCTGCCTAGCGTGTCAATGCCCCTGGTGACCTCGTGATATTCGCGGGAGCGTCCTCTGTGTTCATCCCGAATCCGGCCGTTCTCGTGCTGGAAGGCGAGGTCCCTCCACCTCGCCTGGCCTCCATCGAGCGGCTGGCCGACGTACGCCGCACGCGGGAGGCGGAGCTGGCCCGGTCGCTCCCGAGGGCCGAGGTCCTCTTCCTGTGGGACTTCCGGTCCGGCGCGGTCGCGGACGCCTGGTCCTCCGCCGACTCGCTCCGATGGCTGCACGTCGCCAGCGCCGGGGTCGACCGGCTGCTCTTCCCCGAGCTGGTCGCCAGTGACGTCGTGGTCACCAACTCCCGGGGGATCTTCGACGAACCGATCGCCGAATACGTCCTCGGCCTGGTCCTGTGCTTCGCCATGGATCTGCACACGACGCTCCGCCTCCAGGGACGGCGGCAGTGGCTCCACCGCGAGACCGAGCGGATCACCGGCGCCCATGCCGTGGTCGTCGGCACCGGTCCGATCGGCCGGGCCATCGGACGCCGCCTGACGGCGGCCGGCATGACGGTCGGCGGGGTCGGGCGTACGGGACGGCCGGCCGATCCGGACCTCGGCGACATCCGGCCGTTCGGCGAGCTCGGTGACGCGCTCGCCGAGGCCGACTACGTCGTGCTGGCCGCGCCGCTCACCGACCTGACCCGCGGCATGATCGACGCGTCCGCGCTCGCGCGGATGCGGCCCACGGCCCGATTGATCAACGTTGGCCGCGGCGCGTGCGTGGTGGAGAGGGCCCTGGTCAAGGCGCTCACCGAGGGCCGGATCGCGGGCGCGGCCCTCGACGTCTTCGAGACCGAGCCTCTGCCGGAGGCCTCGCCGCTGTGGGAGCTGCCCAACGTGATCGTCTCCCCGCACATGTCCGGCGACGCGGTCGGCTGGCACGACGCGCTGGTCGAGCTGTTCGTCGACAACCTGGCCCGGTACCGCGAGGGACGCGCTCTGCTCAACGTGGTCGACAAGCAACGCGGATACGTAACGAGAGGGACATGATGGCCGAAGTCGCGTACCTGACCGCGAGCGAGATGCTGGCGGGCTTCCGCGCCGGGACCCTGTCCCCGGTCGAGGCCACCGAGGCCGTGCTGGCCCGTATCGAGGAGGCCGACCCCGCGGTCAACGCCTTCTGTCTCCTCACCGCCGAGGAGGCCCTCGCGGCGGCGCGCGAGTCGGAGGAACGGTGGCGGCGGCACGAGCCGCGCGGCCGGCTCGACGGCGTCCCGGTCTCGGTCAAGGACGTGTTGCTGACCCGTGGCCACCCGACCCTGCGGGGATCGCGTTCGATCGACCCGCGCGGGCCGTGGCCCGACGACTCGCCCGCGGTCGCGCGCGTACGCGAGCACGGCGGAGTGATGGTCGGCAAGACCACGACGCCGGAGCTGGGTTGGAAGGGCGTCACCGACGGTCCGCTCACCGGCGTCACCCGCAACCCGTGGGACCCCTCACGTACGCCCGGTGGCTCTAGCGGCGGCGCCGCGGCGGCGGTCGCGCTGGGCATGGCGCCGCTCGCCCTCGGCACGGACGGCGGCGGCTCGGTGCGCATCCCGGCCGCCTTCACCGGCGTCTTCGCGCTCAAGCCCACGTACGGGCGGGTGCCGCACTTCCCGGCGAGCCCGTTCGGCACGCTCGCCCACGTGGGGCCTCTGACCTGGAGCGTCGAGGACGCCGCACTGCTGCTCGAGGTCATCTCGGGCCCGGACGGCCGCGACTGGTCGGCTCTTCCGCCGCCGGTCGCCTCCGCCGAGCCCGACGTGGGCGACCTGCGGATCGCGTTCAGCCCGGCACTCGGGTACGCCTCGGTGGACCCGGAGGTGGCCGCCGCGGTGGAGAAGGCCGTCGCGGTCTTCGCCGAGCTGGGCGCGCGCGTCGAGAGGGTGGACCCCGGGTTCGCCGACCCGGTCGAGGCGTTCCACGTGCTGTGGTTCGCCGGCGCGGCCAAGTCGGTCGAGGCGCTGACCGCGGCACAGCGCGCCGAGCTCGACCCCGGCCTGCGGGAGATCTGCGAGCGAGGGGAGGGGCACTCCGCGCTGGACTACCTCACCGCGACGGCATGCCGGATGGAACTGGGCCGGATCATGGGGCGGTTCCATGAGGAGTACGACCTGCTGCTCACGCCCGCGCTCCCCATTCCGGCCTTCGAGGCCGGGCTGGAGGTCCCCCCGGGTGCGGCGGAGCCGCGCTGGACGAGCTGGACGCCGTTCACATACCCGTTCAACATGACCCAGCAGCCCGCGGCGAGCGTTCCCTGCGGCTTCACCTCTGCCGGTCTGCCGGTGGGCCTGCAGGTCGTCGGGCCGCGTCACGCGGACGCACGGGTGCTCGCGGCCTGCCGGGCCTTCGAGCGCGCGCGCCCATGGCACGACCGGAGGCCGGACGTAGGCTGAGCCGACACGTTGCCGTGAACAGTCCGGACAACTTTGTCGACCGCCCGAGACCCCTAATATTAGGGCGCAGCAGTCATATGGCGGCCTGAAGGGGCAGATGTGGTGGAACGCGCGAACTGGGCGAACCCGGGCTCAGAACAGCCTGACGGACCACCTGCCCTCGACCTGAAGGTGGACGTGCCGCACTCCGCGCGGATCTATGACCACCTCCTGGGCGGCAAGGACAACTTCCCGGCGGACCGGGCCGCCGCGGCCGAGATCATCAAGGACTGGGTGCACCTGCCGCAGTCGATGCGCGCCAACCGCAACTTCATGGCCCGGGTGGCACGCCACCTCACGGCCGAGCGCGGCATCCGCCAGTTCCTGGACATCGGCACCGGCCTGCCCACCTCTCCCAACCTGCACGAGGTCGTCCAGGCGGTCGCCCCCGAGTCCCGCGTCGTCTATGTCGACAACGACCCCATCGTGCTGGTGCACGCCCGCGCCCTGCTCTCCAGCACGCCGGAGGGCCGGACCGCGTACGTCGACGCCGACCTGCGCGACCCCGAGGCGATCCTCGGATCGGCGCAGTTCCGCGACACGCTGAGCCTCGACCGGCCGATCGCGCTGAGCCTGCTCGCGATCATGCAGTTCGTCCTGGACGACGACGAGGCCAAGCAGATCATCGACCGTCTCGTCGAACCCCTGCCGCCGGGCAGCGTTCTGGCCCTGTCGACCGTCACCGCCGACAGCGCGCCGGAGGAGGTCACCGGAGGCGTCGCGGCGTACAACGCGGGGGGCATCCCCTGCAGGGCCCGCGACAAGGCCGAGGTGGAGAGCATCTTCGGCGGCCTCACCCTGCTGGATCCCGGCATCACCCTCGTGAACCGCTGGCGTCCCGACGGCTCTCCCATGGCCGAAGACGCTCACGTGCACATGTACGGGGGCGTCGCCCTCAAGGGCTAGGCGTGGTACGACGAGGCGGGCAGCCTCCGGCTCGGGGGCTTGGAACAAGGAGCGAAGAATGCCGGACACGTGGGTGGTCGTCGGCCTGGACAACGGTGGCACCTGCAACAACGCCACGGTTCTCGACTCGTCGGGGAAGTTCCTCGTCGACCGGTTGGTGGAGATTCCCAGCCGGGTGACGGAGGGTCCGGAGATGGCCGTCGAGGCGCTGGCCGAGGCACTCGACGGCATTCTGACGCTGACGGGCACCGAGCGTTCGCGCGTACGCGCGGTCGGCCTGGACACCCCTGGCCCGGCGAGCGCCGACGGCGTGATCTCCTCCAAGGGCGCGACGAACTTCGCCCAGCCCGCCTGGTGGGGCTTTGACGTCCGTACGGCCCTGGAGGACCGCCTGGGTCTGCCCGTCGTCTACAACAACGACGGCAACGCCGCCGCGCTCTACGCCCACCACGCCCACTTCGGAGCCGACGCCGCCCGGCACTCCTCGATCTCGGCCATCGTCGGCACCGGACTGGGCGGCGGCGTGATCGAGTCCGGCCAGGTCGTACGCGGCGCGGCCGGCATGGCGGGCGAGCTGGGACATGTCCACATCCCGACGCAGGGTCTCCTGGAGGCCGACCAGCCGCTGCCGATGTGCAACTGCGGCTTCGGCGGCGACGCGGAGAGCATCGCCTCCCTCACCGGCATCGCGGTGAACCTGCTGCCGTACTGGCTGACCCGCTTCGAGGGCCACGAACTGGGCGCCGTGCCCGCCGTGGAGGCCGCCAAGCTCGTCCGCGGCCGAGGCGAGGACGGCGACCCGATGGCCCTCAAAATCTTCGAACAGCAGGCGATGGCGTTGGGCCGGCTGTTCACGATCGCGGCCAACTTCACCGATCCGAGCGCGTACTTCGTCGGCGGCGGCGTGGTCGAGACGGGCCCGAGCTTCCGCGAGTGGTTCCTGGCCAAGGTCCGCGAGTACACCATCCTCCGCGAAGAACAGGCCCGCGTGGCGTCATTCGCCCTCGTCCCGGACCTGGACATGGCAGGCGCCAGGGGAGCCGCGATCGCCGCCCGCGACGCTTCCAGCAGCTAGGGCCTAGGTGAAGTCGCCGGTCAGGCCGAGGTGGTGGCGGAGCGCGAGCCGGCCGTCATCGGTGAGAGCGACGGCTCGGCTGCTGCCGATCTGAGTGATCCACCTGGAGTCGAAGGCGTGACGGCACAGGGCCGCACCTACGGTCCCGGCCAGATGCGGCCGGCGTTCCGTCCAGTCCAGGCACGAGCGGACCGGTGGACGCCGCTTGGCGGGCGGAAGTGCGATGACGAGTTCGCCCAGCCAGGCGGTCCCATCGCCGGTGAGTGTCAGCCCCTGCTCCCAGTCCAGTAGTCCCCGGTCGGTCATGGCCTTGGTGATCGCGACCCCGAGAGCGCCGGCGAGGTGGTCGTAGCACGTCCGGGCGCGAGCCAGCGCCCGGCTGCGGCTGACGGCAGGCAGCGAGCAGGGCGGAGCGGCGCGTCGAGGGGCCATGGAGGCAAGGGTCTCGATCAGTTCCGCCGTGTCGGGATCGGCCAGGCGAACGTAGCGATGACGGCCCTGGCGCTCCTGTGCCAGCAGTCCTCCGGCGACCAGGAGGTTCAAGTGCTCGGTCGCGGTCGAGGCGGCCACCCCGGCATGGCGCGCCAACTCGATCGCGGTCCAGGCCCGGCCGTCCAGCAGCGCCAGGCAGAAGCTCGCGCGTGTGCAATCGGCCAGCAGACCTGCCAGGGCGGCCAGGTCCGGGCCCTCGACATGAGCAACATGGCTGTTCATCGCCGTCCATCATTCACCAGCGATCCTTCGGCGCGTGCCGAAGAGTCCTCGTCCTACCGTCGAGGTCCATGAACGCCATGACATCGGGCGGGGCACCTGCCGGCACCTCAACCGATCACGTGACCATCACGCCGAGCATCTTGTATTTCGGAACGCCGGTCGTGCTGATCTCCACGGAGAACGAGGACGGCTCCTTCAACCTTGCGCCGATGTCCTCGGCCTGGGCACTGGACCACGTGGTCGTCCTGGGCCTGGGCGTCGAGGGACAGACCGCGCACAATCTCCGCAGCCGCCCCGATCTCGTGATCAATCTGCCCGCGCCGACCCAGTGGCCGGCAGTGGAACAGCTCGCGCCGCTCACCGGGCGCACTCCCGTCCCTGTGCACAAGCGGGCCGGCTTCCGCTTCGAGCCGGACAAGTTCGCGGCTTCGGGCCTGCGACCCGAGCCCTCCGAACTGGTCCGGCCGCCCCGAGCCGCCGAGTGCCCCCTACAACTGGAGGCCCGTGCCGCCCGGGTCCAACCTGACGTCTCCGCGGCGTTCCTCATCGTCGAAGCCCATGTGCTCAAGGTCCACGCCGATCCGCGGATCGTCGTCCCCCGCTCTCAGCACATCGACCCGGCCGCGTGGAGCCCACTGATCTACAACTTCCGCCACTACTACGGACTCGGCTCCGAGCTCGGCCATAGTTTCCGTTCCCAGACCCCCCGCCAGAGCCACTGACCCATGAGCGCAGGAAACCCGCCGGGACCGTCATTGTGGCGGCCGGAAACGAGCGGCTGTGACCACCACATTCCCTACACGCCCTAGTCGGTCAGCGAGGCCGCCAGCTTCTCCAGCGCCGCCATCTGCTCCTGCATGCCGATCTCCATGCCGGACTGGATGATCGCGTCGCGGATAGCCCGGTCCGGCACCTCTGTGAGCATCCACAGCGACGTACGGCCGTCCTTCTCGGTGAAGACGGCGGTGTTCACCACGGCGTTCTTCTCCGCCTCCTCCGGGGTCATCCCGGGCGCCCCCTCGAAGACCTCGGTCCAGACGATCCGCTCCTCGGGGACGATCTCGCGGTACTCGCCGTGGAAGGCGACCTCGACGCCGCCGTTGGCCGTGATGACGTACCGCCACTTGCCGCCGACCTGGAAGTCCATCTCGACCGCGTCCATCATGCCGCGCTCGCCACACCACCAGCGCTTGACCAGTTCGGGCGTGGTCCACGCCCGGTAGACCAGCCGCCGGGGCGCGTCGAAGTCTCGGGTGATGAGAATCTGGTCGTCCGCCGGCAGCGTCAGGGTCGCGGTGCGGTTGCTGGTCATGGCCTGTTCTCCGTTCGCTTGTCGCGGTGTTCTTGCCGCTTGAGGTCCTCGATGACGGCGTCCAGCCGGTCGAACCGTTCCGACCAGAACCGCTCGTATCCCCGGACCCAGTCGTGGATCGGCTTCAGTGCCTCGGCGTTGAGCCGGTAGAGCCGGTGCCGGCCGTCCTCCCGGACGCCCACGGCATCGACGTCCCGCAGGACGCGCAGGTGTTTGGAGACCTGCGGCTGCGTCAGCCCCAGCTCCTCGACCAGGGCGGTGACGGAGCGTTCGCCGCCGGCGAGGACGTCGAGTATCTGCCGGCGCTGCGGCTCCGCCACGGCATTGAATGCGTCTGCTGTCGTCGCGGCCCGTGCCATACCAGCATCGTATGCCGATATGGGAATACGTCAATGCGATCGCTGCGGCGGCGCGCGCCAGGCGCCGGCAGGAGACGCAGGTTTCAGGCAGGGACAGCGCTGCCTGCAGCCTCCGCCGACGCGGCCGGAGCGCCTTCACAACACGCGCTAGCCTGCGAGGCGCCCGAAGCCGCGTACCGTCCGCCTCGTCCGGTCGCCCGCGACGACGACCACCGCCGTGGCCGTCGTCGATCGGTGCTGTCCCGTACGCTGCCGTGTACCCCGCCATTGAGACCGGGCCCACTGTCTGATATCCCGTGATGTCGAGGAATTTGCAGGTCGCAGCGGATCCGAGGGGCAATGTCTGACACACCTTCAAGCACGCCGAACGAGCCCCGCCGGCCCGGGCCGATGTTCGTCAACCGCAGCGGGGAGATGGACTGGAGCGGCATCCAGACCTTCATGAAGGCCCCGGTCTGCATGACGCCGGAAGATCTGCGCGCCGGCAAGGTCGACGTCGCCGTCGGGGGAGCGCCGTGGGACGGTACCGCCACCGGCCTCACCGGCACCCAGCTCGGACCGCGCGCGATCCGGCAGGGCGACTACATCGCCGGCGACCGGTACATCCATCACCTGAACGTCCGGGTCAACCCGCTGGACCACCTCGTACTCGCCGACTACGGGGACGCCGAGATCCTCACCGGCAACACCGAGGGCACCTACGAGAACGTCCGCTCCTTCGTCGCCGAGATCCTGTCCGGCGGCGCGATCCCGATCATCCTTGGCGGCGACCACGGCATCACCTGGCCCGCCGCGACCGCGGTCGCCGACGCGTACGGGCACGGCAAGGTCGGCGTCGTCCACTTCGACGCGCACGCGGACACGGCGCCTGACCAGCAGGGTTCCCTGCACGGGCACGGCACCCCGATGCGGCGGCTCATCGAGAGCGGTGCCGTACCGGGACGCAACTTCGTCCAGGTCGGACTCCGCGGCTACTGGCCGGAACCGCCCGTACTCGAGTGGATGGAGGAGAACGAGCTCCGCACCCACTTCATGGCCGAGATCCACAAGGACGGCTTCGGCACGGTGCTGGAACGTGCCGTCGACGAGGCGCTGGACAGTGCGGACCATCTCTACATCTCCCTGGACGTGGACGTCGCCGATCCCGCGTACGCACCGGGCACCGGTACGCCCGAGCCCGGTGGCCTGACGAGCGGCGAGGTCCTGTGGGCCATCAGGCGCCTCGCCGCCGAGGTCGGAATGGTCGGCATGGACGTCGTCGAGGTCAGCCCCCCGTACGACGTCGGTCCCGGGATCACGGCCCTGTTCGCACGGCGGGCGGTGATGGAGGCACTGACCGGTACGGCGATGCGCCGCATCGGCCTCACCCAGCCGGACTACATCGACCCACGCTCGGCGGGAACCGGCTCGAGCCGCACGTACCGCTCACCGAAGGAGGACTGAGCCATGCGCGGCCGCCCGTCGCCGTCTGTCGCCGCGTGGCGGAGTGCCTCGCCGGCCGGCCCCGGTCTCATCGCCGATGCCGAGCGACACGAGCCGCTCGCCGGCCGGGCGCGGCGCTCGTGAGCGGCGTACGCCGGATCGTGCTCCTGACGCTCGGCTGGGAGGAACTGCCCAAGTCGGTCTCGGTGTACGGGGCATCCCCCGACGAGCGTTTGCGCGAGCCCGTACCCGGCATCCTGCTCGAATGCGACGGAGGCTGGCTGCTGCTCGACACCGGCTTCAACACGGCGCTGATCCGGGACCCGGCGCTCCGTCGCCGGTTCTATCCCGATCCCGTGTACCGCCCGGTTCTGCCCGGCCCGGGCGAGCCGCTCGAAGAGGCGCTCGCCGGAGCCGGGATCGATCTGTCCGACATCCACGCCGTCGCCGTAAGCCACCTGCACTCCGACCATGCCGGCGGCCTGAAGCACTTCGCCGGCCGGGTGCCCGTACACGTCCAGCGGGCCGAGCTCGCGTACGGGCTGTCGGACCATCCCGAGCCGGAGAGTCATTCCATCTACCGCGTCGACTTCGACGACCCGCGGATCGACTGGCGGCAGGCAGAGGGCGAGGTGGAGATCGCGCCGGGGGTCACGGCGGTGCCGACCGCCGGGCACACGCCGGGGCACCAGAGCTTCGTGGTCGACCTCGACGGCGGAGGAGGGTTCGTCTTCGCGTTCGACGCCGCCGACCTTTCGGAGAACATCTCCCGCGAACGGCCGGTCGGCAGCGTCATCGGCGTGGACCACGCGGAGTCCGTCGAACCCATCCGCCGCCTCAAGCACATCGCCGCGGAACGCGGCTACCGCCTCGTACCTGGCCACGACCCGGACGTCTGGCCGCGTCTCACCGTGGAACTGCGGGCCTCGACCCGCGCCCCGACCAGGCGTAGGCGCTGACCACAACGATCAAGGCATCCGTACGAGCCCTCGTAGGCGGCACCACTTATCCACAGCCTCCCCACGACTATCGACGCACCCATCCCGCACGCCCCATCATGGCGGGCATGTCCGACGGCGGCACCCACGTTCTTCACCGGAGCGAGCGGGTTCCGCCGTCGGGCTCCACCGTCCGTCGAAAGGGGCTTGAAATGCACGGGGGCCTGCCCTTCATCGGGTTCAGCACCATCATCTACGGCGTCGTGGGGCTCGCTGTGGTCGCCGGTGGTGCGGTCACGAGGTTCCGGAGGCACAAGTGACCGCCACCTTGACCGTGATCGTTCCGGCGCACAACGAGGAGCTCGGACTGCCCGCCACGCTCGAGGCGCTTCGCCGGCAGACCGTCCCGCCCGAAGAGATCATCGTCGTCGATGACGGCTCGGCCGACCGCACCGGGAAGGTCGCGGCCTCGTACGGTGCCACCGTGCTGAGACCCGACCGCAATCTCGGCAGCAAGGCCAGAGCACAAAACCACGCGTTACCGAGCTGCGATACCGACCTGGTGCTCGCCGTCGACGCGGACACCGTCCTCGCCCCCGACTACATCGAGAAGATCAAGCCGGCCTTCGAGGATCCTGAGGTCGTCGTGGCGGCCGGCAACGTCCAGACGCGCTTCACCCGCACCGCCTGGGAGCGTGGCCGCTCGATCGAGTACCTCTTCGGCTTCCACTGGCACCGGCCGATCCAGAACGGCGCGAACAGCCCGGTGGTGTGCTCGGGCTGCTGTTCGGCATTCCGCCGGCAGACGCTGGTCGCCTTCGGCGGTTTCCCCGAGCGCACCATCGTCGAGGACATGGACTTCACGTGGTCGATGCAGATCGCCGGCCGCAGAGCCGTCTATGTCGGCGATGCCGTGGCATGGGCCGCCGACCCCGAGACCCTGACCTACCTCCGTAAGCAGGTGTGGCGCTGGATGGCCGGCTTCTTCCAGAACGTCCGCCTCCACCTCGGCCACCTCGTAACCCGTAAGCCGATGCTCGCGTTGTGGATCATCCTGGCCCTCGCCGAGATCTTCACGGCACCGCTGTGGTGGGCGACCCCGTTCGTCCTCACCCTGGGCATGCACAAGTCGATCACCGCGACTCTGGCCTTCTGGCTGGGCTCCGAGCTCCTGTTCACCGCTCCACCACTGATCTACGCCGCCCGCCGCCGAAGACTCCCGGTCGTGCACGTCCTGGCGAACATCCCGTTCGTCTACCTGACGAAAGCCGTCAACCTCTACTACGCCTGGAAGGCGCTCATAGTCGAACTGATCCTCGTCCCCCTCCGCCTCTCACCAGGCTTGATCACCTACGAGAAGGGCCGCGCCTGCACACCGACCAATACCTAGTCGGCGCTATGCGGTCGCGCCGGCCCGGCCCCATCCGGCGACGACTACGCGATGAGGTGTCGTCTGAGGGGACTGTAGGGCGTCCGGTTACCTCTCTGATCCCACCGGCCTGGCACAGAGAGGTGCCGGACGTCGGACAGGCCCCCGCCAATCCCTGCAGGTAGTAGTGCCCTTTAAGGG
>DASQPY010000009.1:0-6731 GCA_035643735.1 Actinoallomurus sp.
ACCTCGAACGCGGAGCGCGGGCCGGTGTCCTCGACCGGGACGAACCGCTCGACGTGCAGGGAACCGGCCGGCCACCGCGCCTCGACGGCGGCGAGCAGCGGCGCCGGTCCGCAGCAGTACACCTCGGTGCCGGGCGCCGTCCCGGCGCGCAGGGCGTCCAGGTCGAGCAGGCCGGCCTCGTCCTGCGGGCACACCGTCACACGGTCACCGTAAGTCCGGCACAGCTCGGCGCGGAAGGCCATCGCCTCGCGGGTGCGACCGCCGTACACCAGCCGCCAGTCGGCTCCCGCGGCCTCGACGGCGGCCAGCATGGGGCGCAGTGGCGTGATGCCGATGCCACCGGCGATGAACAGGTACCGGCCCGCCCGCACGAGCGGGAAGTTGTTCCGCGGGCCCCGCACCGTGACGACGTCTCCCTCGGCGAGATCCTCGTGCACCGCACGGGAGCCGCCGCGGCCCGCCGGCTCACGCAGTACGGCGATCAGCAGCGAGGACCGGTCGGCCGGGTCGCCGCACAGGGAGTACTGCCGCGTGAGTCCCGGGGCCACCTCCACGTCGACGTGGGCCCCCGGCTCCCAGGACGGGACCGGTCCGCCCTCCGGGGGACGCAGTGTCAGCAGCACGACCCCCTCGGCCACCGTCTCCCTGCGCACCAGCATGAGCGCGAACCCGGTGTTCATCGCGCCCCTGCCGGCGCCTCGGGCCGCGGCGGCGCGGGTCCCGCGAAGTGGCCGTCGGGGTGGGCGAGCAGCCACTCCCACAACTCGATCGGGTCCTCCGACTCGTGTTCGGCGCCGCAGTGGCAGACCCCGACCAGCCGGTCCGTGCCCAGCCGCCAGTGGATCCGGTAGACGCGGTCGCCTGCCAGCATCGCGGTACGTTCGCTCACACCGGCTCCTTCACCGGCGTGCCCTCGGCCGCCATCCGGGCCAGGATGCGGCGCGCGGCCAGGCCACCGGTGTCGATGTTGATGCTGAGCTCCTGGTAGCCGTCGGACTCGGCGGAGACGACCCGTTCCAGCGTGTTCAGCGCCTCGACGTCCTGCAGCACCACGGTGCGGTTGTTGTCCCGGAGGAAGGCGGACACGGTCTCGTCGTCCGGTGCGAAGTCGCGAGCGACGGCCCAGAAGTCGTGCGTGCTGTGCTCGGTCTCCGGCGTGATCGCGTACACGACCTCGACGTGGAAGGCACCGGGGTCGGTGCCGTCCGCGTTCGGCAGCACGCCGGCCGGTGCGATGCGGCTGTGCAGCAGGTACAGGCAGGGCGGGTGGTACTCGATGTCCTGCCAGCGTGTGATCCGGCCCTTGATGCCGGTGGACTCGGCGTAGAAGGGCGGGCACGCGGCGTCCGCCATGTGCCGGCTGACGTAGATGATGCCCTTCTCGTCGTCGACCTCGGTGGTGATGGGCGTCTCCGCCACCTCGGGTGTGCCGATGTAACCGCCGTGCAGGTACGTCTCGTGGGACAGGTCCAGCAGGTTGTCGACGAGGAGGCCGTACCGCGCAGCCAGTGGCTCCATGCCCCGTACGGTCGTGTACGCGGGGTCGGCCAGCCACGGCGCCCGCGGGATCAGCGCCGGGTCGGCGCGGTCGCGGTCGCCGATCCAGACCCACACGAACGAGTCCAGCTCGGCCACCGGGTACGACGCCACGCGCGCGGTCCGCGGAATCCGCTTCTGACCGGGGACGAACACGCACGAGCCGGTCGCGTCGTAGGTGAAGCCGTGGTAGCCGCAGACGATCGTGTCGCCCTCGCGGCGGCTCTGTGACAGGGGGAACCGGCGGTGCACGCACCGGTCCGCGAGCGCGACCGGCGAGCCGTCCTCGGCACGGAAGAGCACCAGCGGCGCACCCAGGACCGTACGGGCGAACAACTCTTCCCCGACTTCGTCGGCATAGGCGGCGACGTACCACTGATTACGCACGAAACTCAAGGTGCCCAGCTCCTCGGAGAAGACGACCGCTCGACGCCACTGTGAGCCCCGTCCGGGACTCGGAGAACGGGGGTTTTCACTGACTGAAAGGCCGGCCTCCCGACTCGAAGAGGTCGGTCCGCCGCGCGGCCAGCTTGATCAGCCCGCCGGCCTCCAGCATCTCGACCAGGAACGGGTCCGCGGCGGCCCCGCGTCCCTTCTGCCCGGTGGTGAGGTCGGTGAGCAGGCCGCCGCCGACGTCGACGCGGAGCCGATGACCGTCCTCGACCAGCTCCGACACCCCGGAGATCTCCAGCGCCGGCAGGCCGACCTCGAAGCAGTTGCGGAAGAAGGTGCGGGCGAAGGTGTCCGCCACGACGCACCCGATGCCGGTGGCCTTGAGCGCCTTCGTGGCGATGGCCCGCCCGGACGACTGGCCGAAGTGCCGGCCCGCGACGACGATGTCGCCGGGACGGACCTGGACCGGGAAGTCGGGATTCAGGTCCTCCAGCACGTGCTTGGCCATCACCTCCATCGGCTCGAACACGTACTCCGACTTCACCAGCCTGTCGGTGGGGATGTTGTCGCCGAACTTCCAGCACCGGCCTTCGAAAATCATGACTTCTCCTGTGCGGGGCTGATCTGGCCGGCCAGCGCCGACGCGGCGACAGACTCGGCCGACGCCAGGTACATCCGGGCCTCGCTGCTGCCGTTGCGGCCGGGGAAGTTGCGGGCGTGGGTGGAGATCATCGACTCGTCCGCGGCCAGGGCGCCCATGTTGACGGCCTGGTTGGAGCCGGTGCTGGGCGGGAACCAGGTCGCGCCCGCCTCGTGCAGGGCCGAGACACATCCATCGCCTGCGGCCTGCGCGAACACCGCCCGGCTGGAGGGCACGATGTTGAACCGCACGTCCGGATGGATGTGCCGTCCGGCGAGAACGGCGGTCGCGGCCCGGATGTCCTCCAGCCGTCCGCCGCCGTGCCCGCCCAGCTCGGCCCACTGCACCGGCCGGCCGGCCACCTCCTCGATCGGAACCACGTTGCCGACGGTCGGCGGACAGGCCACCTGCGGCCTCACCTCGCCGACGTCGAACCGCAGGACACTCGCCGCCTCATCGCCGTCGCTGCGCTCCAGCAGGTCCGCCGGACCGCCCGGCAGGGCGCGCACGAACGCCTCGGTGACCTCGTCCGGCTCGATGTAGCCGCACTTGGCGCCGAGGTCGACCGAGACCAGCGGGAAGAGCCAGCGTTCCCAGAACGGCAGCGCCCGCACGTACGGCCCGGCGAACTCCAGCGCCCGGTAGTTCATCTCACCCTCGCCGATGCGGCCGACCAGCCACAGCGCGACGTCGCGCGGGGTCACACCGGGCCGCGTCGTACCGTCCAGCTCGATCCGTGTCGTCTCGGGGACCCGGAACCACGCCTTGCCGTACGGCAGCACGGTGCCCGCGTGCGAGTCGTTGCCGAGCGCCACCGCCAGCGTGCCGAGCGCACCGTGCACCGGTGTGTGGCTGTCCGACCCGACGACGATCATCCCCGGCCGGATGTGCCCATGCCGTACGGCGACGTGGTGCAGGTTGCCCGATCCGCAGTCGTACAGGGTGATGCCGTGCCGGCGAGCCCAGGCCCGGTTCGAGGCCAGCACCGTCGCCTGGCGTTCGGTCGGTGGCGAGAAGTGGTGGTCGAACACCATCACGACGCGCTCGGGATCCGGGATGGGCCGCCCGACCTGCCGGTCGAAGACGTCCGCGGTCAGGTAGCCGCTCAGGTCGTGCATGATCAGACGGTCGACCTTGGCGATGACGATCTCGCCCGGGTCCACCTTCGGACGCCCGCTCGCGCGAGCGAGGATCTTCTCGACGAGGTTCATCGAGCGGCCTCCAGGAGCTCGCGCGGGTCGGTGATGACGCCGCGGATCGCGGACGCCGCGGCGGTGGCCGGGCTGCTCAGGTAGATGCTGGACTCATAACTGCCCATGCGGCCCTGGAAGTTGCGGTTCGCGGTGGACAGCGTCGCCTCCCCGTCCGCCATCGCGCCGCCGTTGCCCGCGCACGCCCCGCAGCCGGGGTTGGTGATCATCGCGCCGGCGTCGATCAGCGTGGTGAGCACGCCGGCCGAGGACGCCCTGGCCATGATCTGCGCGGAGGCGGGGGTGACGATCAGCCGGACACCGTCGGCCACCCGGTGCCCGGCGAGCACCTCGGCCGCGATGACCAGGTCGTCGTACTTGGCGTTCGCGCACGAGCCGATGAACACCTGGTCCAGGTGCGTTCCGGCGACCTCATCGACCGGCAGCACGTTGTCGACCGTGTGCGGCACCGCGATCTGCGGAGCGAGGGACGAACCGTCCATCCGGACCGAACGGGCGTAGGCCGCGTCCTCGTCCGGGAGCAGTACGGTCAGGTCGCCGCGGTCGGCCCCGGCCTCGTCCAGGTAGCGCAGGGTGGTCTCGTCGGGGGCGACGAAGGCGTTCTTGGCACCCATCTCCATCGCCAGGTTGCAGAAGGTCATGCGCTCCGACACCGACAACGCCTCGGTGTAGGCGCCGCCGAACTCCGCAGAGCAGTAGGTCAGGCCGTCGGCGCCCAGGTCGCCGATGAGCTTGAGCATCACGTCCTTGGCGTACGTTCCGGGGGACAGGTCGCCGTCGATCGCGATGCGTACCGACTCGGGCACCTTGACCCAGAGCTTCCCGGTCACCCAGGCCGCGGTGATCTCACTGAAGCCGACGCCGGTGCCGAACGCGCCGAGCGCGCCGTAGATGGTGGAGTGCGAGTCGGTGCCGATGATGAACTCCCCGGGCCGTACGAGGCCGTTCTCCATCAGCACGATGTGCGCGATGCCCGCGTTGACGTCGAAGAACTTGCTCACGCCCATGCGGCGGGCGAAGTCGCGGCACAGTGCGTGGTCGGCGGCGGTCTTGGTGGACATGGCCGGGGAGATGTGGTCCATCACCATCGCGACGCGGTCGACGTCGTAGAGGGTGTCCACGCCCATCTTCTCCAGCGTGCGGATGCACCGCCAGCTCGCCGTGTGGCTCATGTACAGGTCGGGGTACGCGTCCACGATCCGGCCCGGCTCCAGGCCGGTCTCGCCGGACGCGCGCTCGATCGCCTTCTGCGCGAACGTCCTCGGCGCGGTCATCGCGTACCTCCGTTCGCGTTCTGGCGCATGAGGTGCGGGATCAGCCCGCCGTCCTCGAGGATGTCGCGCAGCCCCTTCGGGTACGGCGCGAACGGGAACGTCGAGTCGCCGACCTCGACCGAGCCGGCGTCGTAGTCGACGAACATCTGCCCTCCGTCCTGGACGGCCGACACGGCGTCCCGACACTCCACCGCGACCAACCCCGTGTTGATCGCGTTGCGGAAGAACACCCGCGAGAACGACGCCGCGACCACGGCCTTGATCCCCGCGCCGATCAGGCACGTGGCGGCCTGCTCGCGCGCGCTGCCACAGCCGAAGTTGCGCCCGGCCACGACCACGTCGCTGGCCCGCAGCCGCTCCTGCGTCTCGGGCCCGAGCGGCTCGAAGGCGTGCAGGGCCAGCTCGGCCGGGTCGATGCTGATGAGGTAGCGGCCGGGGATGATGACGTCGGTGTTCACGTTGTCGCCGAAGACGATGACCTGACCGCCGGCGCGGTGCGTGCTCGCCACCGACAAGTCCGGAGGAAGCCCGGTCCTTCCAAGGCAGGGAGGAGCCTGGGCCTCAGAAGGGGTGGCTCGGCGTGGCAGGGGCAGCCCCGGATGCGAAGCGTTCATAACCGTCTTTCCGTCCCTTTCTTCCGTTCCTCGTTACTGATCTTGTGGCAGTGTGAAACTTTCGAACGTGCGTACGAGCTACAAGGTGAGGGCCTACCCCACACGGGAGCAGGCGGTGGTGTTGAACCGTACGTTCGGCTGCGCACGCCTGGTGTGGAACAAGGTCCTGGGGTGGCGGCACACCCGCTACCACACCGAGCAGATCACGACCTCCTACGTCGAGACCGACCGCTATTTGACCGAGCTGAAACGAGACCCGGACCTGGGGTTCTTGTTGGAGGTGTCCAGCGTGCCGCTCCAACAAGTGCTCCGGCACCAACACACCGCATTCGTGAACTTCTTCGCCGGGCGTGCCCGCTATCCGAGGCATAAATCCCGGCAGGGCAGGCAATCGGCGACCTACACTCGGTCGGCGTTTCGCTGGCGGGAGGGCCGCCTGTACCTGGCCAAAATGATGGACACGCCCCTGGAGGTCCTCTGGTCCTGGCCGGATGTTGATCCTGCATCGATCGAACCGACGACAGTGACGGTCTCGCGCGAGCCGTGCGGACGCTGGTATGTCTCGTTCGCTGCCCAGGTCGCAGAACCCCAGCAGGCACCGTCGACCGGCGCGGTGGTCGGTGTGGACCTTGGTGTCAAGGACTTGGTGGTCACCTCCGAAGGAGACAAGGTCGCAAGCGGCCACCACCTGGCCAAAAGAGAACGTAACCTGGCCCGCTACCAGCGGCGTATGGCCCGCAAGCAACGCGGATCGAACAACCGGGCGAAGGCGAAGGTGAAGGTGGCCCGCGCTCACCGCAAGGTCGCCGCATCCCGCGCGGATTTCCTGCATCGCACCTCGACGTGGCTGGTCCGCCACCACGACGTAATCGTGATCGAAGACCTGGCCGTCAAGGACATGATCCGTAACCGGCGGCTCGCGAAGGCGATCTCCGACTGCGGGTGGGGCGAGTTCCGCCGCCAGCTGGAATACAAGGCGGCCAAATACGGCCGCCACCTGATCGTGATCGACCGCTGGTATCCAAGCTCCAAGACCTGCTCGGCATGTGGGTATCTGCTTGCC
>DASQPY010000010.1:0-6501 GCA_035643735.1 Actinoallomurus sp.
AGGTACGCCGGCGCGCGAGCGGTTCACTCCTCGCCGACGTGGTCCACCAGTTCGTCCATCCGCTGGCGCTCCTGCTGTGGGTGGCCGGTGCCCTGGCCTTCGTCGCGCACACACCCGTGCTCGGCGTCGCGATCGTCGCGGTCATCGTCGTCAACGCGGCGTTCGCCCTCCTCCAGGAACACCAGGCCGAACGTGCCGTCGAGGCACTGGCGGAGTATCTGCCGGAACGTTGCCGGGTGATCCGCGACGGCCGGGAACATCCGGTCGACGTGCGCGACGTCGTTCCCGGGGATCTGGTGCTGATCGCCGAGGGCGACAAGGTTCCCGCCGACGCCCGGCTGACCGACGGCGGCCTGGAGATGGACATGTCGATGCTCACGGGGGAATCGGTCCCGGTCGAGCGGGTCGCCGGATCATCGCAGGACGGCGTTGCGCCGCTACGGGAGCGGAACCTCGTGTTCAGCGGTACGACATGCACGGGAGGTGGCCACAGCCGTCGTCTTCGCCACGGGCGACCACACTGAACTGGGCCGCATCGCGGCGCTGAGCCAGCACACGGTTCGCGAGCAGAGTCCGCTGGAAGCCCAGGTCAAGCGTGTCGCCTGGCTGATCGCCCTCGTCGCGGGCGGCATGGGCGTCGCGTTCCTGTTCGTCGGCGTGGCCGCGGGACTGTCGGTGGCGGCGGCGCTGATGTTCGCCGTCGGACTCCTCGTCGCGAACGTCCCCGAGGGGTTGCTGCCCACGATCACACTCGCCCTCGCGGTGGGGGTACGAGCGCTCGCCCGGCGCGGCGCGGTCGTCAAACGGCTCAGCGCGGTGGAGACACTCGGCTCGACCGCCGTGATCTGCACCGACAAGACCGGGACGCTCACCAGTAACCGGATGATCCTGCAGGCCGTCTGGGCCCGGCACGGCGAGGCCGAGCGCGGCGACCCGACGGCCGGGTTCGATGAGCTGGCGGCCGCGATGGCCGAGTGCACCACGGTCGGCCGGGATGACTCCGGCACGCTGACCGGTGACCCGACCGAGATCGCGCTCGTCGAGGGCGCGACGTGGCTGGGCGAACCGGCCGACATCGAGGGGCGCGACCGGCGGCGACGCGTGCTGTTCCGGTTCGACCCGCGACTCCGCCTGATGTCGGTGGTCACCGACGACATGGCCGTGGTCAAGGGCGCTCCCGAGGCCGTACTGTGCCGTGTCGCCGATCCCGGACCAGCGTCCGCCGCGGCGTCGCGGCTGGCCGAACGCGGGTTGCGCGTTTTGGCGATCGCGACGCGGAAGGTGACCGGACCGGCGCCCGCGCGACGTGAGGACGTCGAGCACGACCTCCGGCTGCTCGGTCTCGTCGGTCTCTACGATCCGCCGCGGCCGGAGGTCGCCGACGCGGTGCGCCGATGCCATGGCGCCGGAGTGAGGGTCCATGTCGTCACCGGCGACAACGGCGTCACGGCGGCCGCCGTCGCGCGCGAGGTCGGCATCGGCAAGCCAGACCTGCGTATCGTCGCCGAGGCCGAGGACGTCCATGACCACGAGCTCGATGCGCTGCTCGATGAGGACACCGAGATCGTGTTCGCCCGCTCGGCGCCGGAGACCAAGCTGCGCATCGCCGACGCACTACGCGCCAGAGGCCTGGTCGTGGCCATGACCGGCGACGGGGTCAACGACGCTCCGGCCCTCCATCGCGCCGACATCGGCGTCGCGATGGGCCGGTCGGGCACCGACGTCGCCCGCGAAGCCGCCACCATGGTGCTCACCGACGACAACTTCGCGACCATCGTCGGGGCGATCGAGTCGGGTCGCCGTGTCTATGACAACGTCCGGAAGTTCATCCTCTACATCTTCGCGCACGCCGTCCCGGAGATCGTTCCGTTCCTCATCTTCGCACTGAGCGCCGGCACCGTACCGCTACCGCTCACGGTGCTGCAAATTCTCGCCATCGACCTGGGCACCGAGACACTTCCGGCACTTGCACTGGGACGGGAACCCGCGGAACCCGGCATCATGGAGCGCCCACCGCGCAGGAGATCCGATGGGGTCATCACGGCCGGCCTGCTGCTCCGTGCCTGGGGTTTCCTCGGCATCATCTCGGCGGCGCTGGTCATGGCCGCATACTTCTTCGTCCTGCTTCGGGCCGGTTGGCATCCCGGCGCCGCTACCGGACCGCACACTCCGCTGCACCACGCCTACCTTCAGGCGACGACCACGACGTTCGCGGCCATCGTCATGTGCCAGGTCGGCACGGCCTTCGCGGCCCGCACTGATCATGCCTCGCTGAGCCGGGTCGGCGTTCTCACCAACCCGCTGCTGCTCTGGGGGATCGCCTTCGAGCTCGTTTTCACAGCACTGCTCGTCTACGTACCGCTGGTGCAGTCCGCCTTCGGAACCACTGCGCTCCCCTGGGACGTCGTCGCGCTCATCGCGACCTTCCCGGTCATCGTCTGGGGCACCGACGAACTGAGACGCTGGATTGTACGGAAGCGGCTCGGCCGTGGGCGCGCGAACGCGAAGACCCGGTGAGAGGCGAGCCCGGACATGAGCGGCGTCCGTCGGCCAGGTCGCCGGGACCGGGGTCACGCCGGCGCGGGACCTTCAGCCCTGTCTCGTCCGACTCCGCGGGCGGACCATTGGCTCATTCGAACAAGCGGCACGACGAAGAGGAGTTCACCATGTCCGAGAGCATCGTTGGCACGCCGGTCCTGGCGGGAGTCGACGGCTCGGTCCCGGCCCTGCACGCGGCGCGCTGGGCGGCCGACGAGGCCGCCCGTCGGCGTGTGCCGCTACGGCTTGTGCAGGTCGTCGACGTCGCAGCGGTCACCGCCGAGTTTCCGTTGCCCGGAGACTTCTTCAAGACATTGGAATCGGAGGGCAGGCGGCAGCTGGCCGAAACCGAGACCGTGATACGCCAGGCCCACCCCGAACTGGACATCGAGACCAGTCTGCGGATCGACAACCTGGTGCGGACGCTGATCGACATGTCCCACGACTCTGGCCTCGTGGTCCTGGGTGCCCGGGGATCGGGTGGCTTCGGCGGTCTCCTCACAGGTTCCACCGCCATCGCCCTGGTCACCCACGGCCACTGCCCGGTGGCCGTGATCCGCGAAACCAGCGTGGAGGAGCCGCCGCTGTTCCGCGGACCGGTGGTCGTCGGCGTGGACGGCTCGCCGACCAGCGAGGCCGCGCTGGCGCTGGCCTTCGAGGAGGCGGCGATGCGCGGCGCGGAGCTGGTGGCTCTGCACACCTGGATCGAGTTCGCCTCCGACTTCGCCTATGTCTCCGCCCGTCCGTTCTTCGTGGACTGGGACGCCGTCGAGACCAAGGAGCGCGAGATGCTGGCGGAACGGTTGGCCGGCTGGCAGGAGAAGTACCCGGAGGTCACAGTGCGGCGCGTGGTCGCCGGAGGACGACCGGCGAAACGCCTGCTCGAGCAGGCCGCCGACGCACAACTGCTGGTGGTGGGCAGCAGAGGCCACGGCGGGTTCACCGGGATGCTGCTGGGTTCGACGAGCCAGGCGCTGATCCACCACGCGCCCTGCCCGCTGTTGGTGGTCCGGCCGGCCACCGCGGACTGAGCGCCGCCGCTGAGCCCCCTACTCCCGCTTGGAGGTCACCCGTCACGGCTCCAGACGAGTGACCTCACCGGGAGAGCGCCGGACGCTCTTGATCTCGCGGTCGGTGGTGCCGAGCCGCATGATCATCTGCGGATGCTCACCGTCGCAGAAGCGGCCGCGGACGACGTCTCGCAACTCGGGGACCTCCAGGGCCTGGGTGTGGAACGCGGCCGACACCCCCTCCATGGAGGCACGCAGAAGCACGCGCTGCAGTGCCGCGCCGGCCCGGAGCCAGTCAGCGCGCCCGTCGGTTCGCGTCGTGAGCAGGACGACGACTCCGGTCGACCCGTGCCGCTCGTCATCTGCCAGGCCCCAGCCATGGCCACGCGCGAAGTCACGCGCGGTGAAGTGCGGGTCCGTGCGCTCGGGATCGCGCGGATAGGCGTTCTCATGCACACCGTCCATCCGGCGGCTGCCCGGTCGCGGGGCCCAATGGGCCATCTCCACGCAGTACGCGGGGTTCTGCCGTTCAATCTGCTCGGCGGCTTCGGTGAGGGCGGCGAGCGCGACCCTCGCTCGCGGGTCGGCGACGACGCGCAAACTCACGCCCTCCTCGTCGGCCTGAGTGCGGAGCGCCTGCAGGAGCCCCGTCACCAGGCCCTCGGGACGGAACCCACCACGGTGCGTCCGGCGACGCCTGATCTCACCGTACATACGCCGCTCGTCCTCGGTGATTTCCTGGGGCGGCCCCACGCCCACGTCCGCGATCAGTCCGGGGCGTTCTGGATCGGACCGCGTCTCCACCCACGGACAGCGGCCGAGGGACCGCACCGCGAGGCGAAGTGTGTAGAGAGCGGCCCCACAGCTGATCAGCATCTCCCGGCCGTCCGGATCGGCGACATCCAGCCGACGGTCGGGATCGGCGTGCAGGGTGACGGTCGATCCTCGCGTACCGAACCACCACGGCTGGGTGTTGTGGACCGAGGGCGCCCACGTGGCGGCGTCGATCAGCCAGTGCGTGACCTCTTTGTCTGGTGCGGATTTCGCGATTTCCATGATTCCTCCTGACGAGGATCTGACCGTCCGACCACGATGATCGCTGCGACAGGGGAATCGGCGGCCTGGGACCACCGGCAGCCGTCTTCTTCGCCAGGTTCGTTCTCGCAAACGATGACCTCGCGCGGAGCGGCGGACAGGATGACCGGGATGGTCTCACCGTCGAGCGGTACGACGTCGGGAGGGGCGTGACGTCGCCGGGCCTCATTGGCCGTCCGCCACAGCGCCGTGGTCGAGTTCGGCGAGCCGTCGTAGCCGATCGTTACGTATCGGGGACCTGGAATGACCCTGCATCACCGACCTCCCTCATCGTCAACGATCGCTCCTGGAGTGTCGGATGGTGAGTGTCGAACGGCCTCGGGCGCCAGGACCTTCGCCCCTGAGACGGGGCCCTTGTTGCAGCCACCCTGAACGGTGAAGGTCGCTCCGGGCGCGCCGAGATGTGGAGGAAGCATGGACGGCTCTCAAATAATGGTGGGCTTCGACGGTTCGGCAGGGGGTGAGCGCGCCGTGCGCTGGGCGGCGCGAGAGGCCCAGCTGCGACACATGCCGCTGGTCATCTGTCACGCCTGGGACTGGTCATATCCCGTGCCGCCGTCCGGACCGGTCGTCCTCGGCGTCGTGCGGAAGATGGGCCAGCACGTTCTGGACAAGGGACTTGTCATCGCTCGTGAGACGGCCCCTCAGATCACGGTGAGAGAACGGCTCGTGGCCGGTGCACCCCAGGCGGTCCTGGTGAACCAGTCACACCACGCTGCGCTCGTGGTCGTCGGTGCGGAGGGCAAGGCGGAGCATGCTGAGGGAATCATCGGCTCGTCAGCCATACGGTTGCCGGCGTACGCCCACTGCCCCGTCGTCGTGGTGCGGCAGACGACGGGCAGGCGTGATGATCCGATCGTCGTCGGTGTGGACGGATCGGCTTCTGCCGAGGCGGCGCTGTGCTTCGGGTTCGAGGAGGCGGCCCTGCGGGGCAGGCCGCTAAGGGCTCTTTACGGCTATTGGGAGCCGGAGGCGATCGCCGCGTGCGACACCGACGCACGCGCCGAGCCGGAAGAGGTTCGCCGGATGGCGGCCTGCAGGCTGGAACGGATCGTGGCGCCCTGGCGAGAGAAGTATCCCTATGTCGACGCCGAGACCTCACTTGTGATGGCGCCCCCACGACAGGCGCTTCTCGAGGCGGCCCAGGGGGCAGAACTCATGGTGGTGGGCGGTCGCGGGCTCGGCGGAATGCAGGGCCTGCGGCTCGGCGCGGTGAGCAGCGCGATGCTGCACCAGGCGCCGTGCTCGGTGGCCATAGTGCGTCCTCGCACATAAACGGCAACTGCACCATGGTGTACCCCACCTGCTTCTGCACGACCATTGAGGACGTCACCGACCTGACCGGTGAGCACGCCGAGCGGTGGCAGCGCTGGGACCAGAAGGTGATCGCCTCGGGCGACGTGCCTATCGCCGACATGCCGGAGCACACCTCGCTCATGACGTCGTGCCTCCGGTCTCGGCCGGCAGCACAACGCGGCGCGCGTTATCCGCTGCGAGCTTCACGTTCTCCATCTCCCGTCCGAACAGCGTCAGTCCGTCGATCGCTCGCCTCTCGGGAGAGGTCGACCGGCCTTGACTCCGCTGGGGTCGTTCGGCCGGGCCTCCGGGACCGAAGCCCCTGGCTCCCGGCGGTCCCTGAAAAAGATCGTGGAGCGGTATGGGAGAGGAGGAGCCAGGCAGGGGAGTCAACATGGTGAAGCCGGGTCCGGTAAGTGGTCCAACCTCAAGGGGGGGCGATGGCCGTGGAGCCCGCAGACGTCGCCGAGACACATGCCGGCGTGATCTTCTTTGTCGGCGATCGAGCCTTCAAGTTGAAGAAACCGGTTAATCTCGGCTTTTTGGACTTCTCCACCCGAGA
>DASQPY010000011.1:0-8315 GCA_035643735.1 Actinoallomurus sp.
GCCGCGACTCGACGTCCGGTGGAGTTCGGCCAGCACGCCGATGGTGCGCTCCTGTTCCGCGGCGTCGCCGAAGGGTGTGGCGACTAGTTCGGTCACGCCGGCGTCCGCGAGGCGGGCCAGTTCGCGGGCGACGGTGTCCTCGCCGCCGATGACGGCGACGTCCGCCGGACCGGCGGCGCCCTCGCGGTCCAGGGTCGCGCGGTACTCCGGGACACGGCCGGCGAGGTCGAAGGTCTCCTCCACCCGTCCGCGTACTCCCGCCTCGTCCTCCGTCACGCACACCAGCGCGCCCGCGACGACTCTCGGGCTGCCCCGGCCCGCCGACTCCGCGGCCGCCGACACTCCCGGGACGATGTGGTCCGCGAGCGTCTTCGGTCCGGTCATCCACGTCACCACACCGTCGGCCCACTCGCCCGCGACCCGCAGCATCGCGGGGCCCAGCGCCGCCAGCAACACCGACGGCGGCGGCGCGCCCGGTGTGGCGACGGCGCCCGTGGCCCTCAGCGTCTCGCCCTCGTGGGCGACCTCCGACCCGTGCAGCAGCGCGTTCAGCACCGGCAGGTACTCGCGCATGCGCCGGGCGGGGCGATCCGTGGGCAGGCCGAACATCGACTGGGTCATCGCGGCGACGCCGGCGCCGATGCCCAGGGTCAGGCGCCCGCCGACCGCGGCCTGGACGGTCAGCGCGTGGCTCGCCAGGACGAGCGGATGACGCTGCGGCACCGGGACCACCGACGTGCCCAGGCCGATGCCCGGCACGCGGGTGCCCGCGACCGCCAGTGCCGTCAGCGCGTCCCAGCCGAACGCCTGCGCCGACCACGCGGCGCGAAAGCCCGCCTCGGCGGCATTCCCGACCTGGTCGACGACCTCGTCCAGGCTCGCCGGTCCCCGTACGTCACCGACCATGATCCCAATGTCCACCTGAGCACACCTCCGACACCGGAGAGGCTCTCCGGTTATGTGGGGGCTAGCATATGGAGAACTTCTCCACATAGCAACGGGAGGCGCCGATGCCATCCGACGACGAGCCGAGACGGATGCGCGCCGACGCGCGCGACAACCGGGAACGGGTGCTGCGGGCCGCCCGCGCCGCCTTCGCCGAGGACGGCACCCACGCGTCCCTCAACAAGATCGCCCAGCGGGCGGGCGTCGGGGCCGGCACGCTCTACCGCCATTTCCCCTCGATGGACGCGCTCCTCGTGGCGATCATCGGCGCCGACGTCGAGACGCTCTGTGCCCGTGGGCGCGAGCTGATGGCCGACCCGTCACCCGACGACGCCCTGAGCACCTGGCTGCGCGCGGTCGCGGTGCACGCCACCGCGATGCGCGGGCTGGTCGCGACGCGCATGGCGGCTCCGCCCGCCGACGGGACCCTCGCCGCCTGCCACGAGCGGATCCTCCTCACCGGCGAGGCGCTCCTCGAGCGGGCCCGGCGTCAGGGCACCGCGCCGGCGCACCTCCGCATCGGCGACCTGCTCAAACTCGCCAACGCCATCGCCTGGGTCGCCGAGCAGGACCTCGCGGACGAGGGACTCCTCGGCCGGCTCATCGCCGTCGTCGACGGGGGACTCCGGTCACCGCCGGCAACCGTGTGACCTCGACCGCGTCGGCCGTAGGCGCGCGCCCCCCAGGGACCGCGCGGTGCACCGGTGTGCCACCGTCGCGGGGCGAGCGCCGTGGCGGCACGGTGAGCCCCACTGCGTGCCGGTCAGCGGTGGGCGGCGCGCAGCAGCTCGTTGATCTCATCGGCGGCGGCGCGTACCTGACCGAGCAGCCTGTCGTGCATCTCGGCGGGGGCCCGTACCAGCGGTGACGGCACGGACAGTGAGGCCAGAATGCCGGTGCTGTCCCGGACGGCGGCGGCCGCCGCCCAGATCCCCCTGTCGATCTCTTCTTCACTGCACTCCCATCCGCGCTGCTCCACGAGCACAACCTCCTCCTCGAGCCGCGCCGCGGCCTCCGGGTCGCGCGCGGCCAACGGCTCCAGGTACGCGCGTCGGGCCTCCGGAGACATCGACGCGAGCAGGATCCGCGCGCTCGCGCCGTGCTCGAGGGACATCGGCTGGCCCGGCTCGTACGACGTGCGCAGCCGGTGAGAGGACTCGACCCGGTGGACGCACACGGCGGACCGGCCGACCAGGCGAACCAGGATCACGGTCTCCCGGGTCTCGGCGGCGAGCCGGCGCATCACCGGATCGGCGATGTCGACGAGCGTCTCGGCGGCCTCGGCCGCCTGGGCAAGCTGGAGGAGCCGCGCGGACAGGTAGTAGCCGCCCTGGTCCGCGCCGACCAGCAGCCCCGTGTCCCGGAGGAACGCGACGTAGCGATAGACGCTCGGCAGCGGGATCTCGGTGGCCTCGGCGAGGTCGCGGGCCGACAGGGTGTGGCGCTCCTTCGTGAACGCCATGAGCACGGCGAGAACCCGCCGAGCGCTTTCGGCGCCACGAACCGGCGCAGAGTTGGACAAAGGGTTGACACCGCCCGCGTTACCGTTTTAACTCGGCCTAAATTCTCATAGCAAGAGATTCACTCTATCACTATGCGATAGCAGGAGAGGCGGGCCGCATGACCTCGTCGCGACATCCCGAAGAAGATCACCTCCGTGAGCTGCTGGCCGCCGCGCACCGCGTGCTGTATCACCAGAGCCTCGTGGACTACCTCGGTCACTGCAGCGCCCGCGTGCCGGGCACCGACCGGGTGCTCATCAAGCCGAAGCACTCCCCCCGGGTGCGCGGTCTGGGCAGCCTGAGGCCCGAGGACATGGTCGTGATCGATCTCGACGGCAACCTCATCGACGCCGGCGCCGCCGGCAACGCCGAGGGGCCGCCTGCCGAGTGCTTCATCCATACGGAGATCTATCGCGCCCGGCCGGACGTGTCCGCGGTCGTGCACACACATCAACCGGCCGGCACCCTCCTCGGCGTCATCGGCGCGGAGCTGCTCCCGGTGCTGCACGTCCCATCGGTGCTCACGGACGGTGGCGACATGGGCACCTGGCCGTGCCCCCTCCTGGTGACCTCGCCGGACCTCGGCCGCGAGCTCGCCGGCGCTCTGGGCCAGAGAAGGCTGTGTCACCTGCAGGGCCACGGCGTCGTCAGCGTCGCCGACGACCTGCGGAGGGCGGTCCTGACGGCGATCGCCGTGGAGCAGCTCGCCGAGGCGAACCTCACGATCCTGAAGACCGGACGGCGACCGCGTGTCATCCAGCCGGACGAGCTGAGCCGCCTGGGCGAAACCGTGGCGGCCATCGGCGGACGCTGGGCCTACTACCTGGAGCTGGCCGGTCTCGATCCGGCCGTGGCCGTCCCGGCGTGAGGCCCGGCTCCGTTCGGCCATGCCCGTTCACGACGCACCGGACGGCGGTGCGGACCCAAGGAGGAGACACCCGTGAAGCTCGACGCGTTCTGCCACATCATGCCGCGGCCCTACTACGACCGTTTCTTCGAACTGGACGTCGCCGTGCACGCGGCGAACCTGCGCAAGCGCGTCTCCAACATCCCGTCGCTGGTGGACATGGACGTCCGGTTCGCGCAGATGGACGAGTTCGGCGACTACCGCCAGATCATCAACATCGCCGCACCGCCCGTGGAGGACCTGGGTTCTCCGGCGATCTCCAAGGAAATGGCCCGGATCGGCAACGAGTCGATGGCGGAGCTGGTCCGCGACCATCCGGACCGGTTCGCCGGGTTCACGGCGTGTGTCCCGATGGATGATCCCGATGCCGCGGTGGCGGAACTCGAGTACGCCACCGAGGAGCTCGGCGCCCTCGGCGCGCAGATCTACACGCACGTGGGCGGTCGCCCGATGGACGACGAGCGGTTCGAGGCGTTCTACGCGCGCATGGCGGCCTCGGGCGGGCTCCTCCAGGTGCATCCCTGCCGCAGCTCGGCGTGGGCCGACTATCCGAGCGAGCCGCGGTCGCGGTACGAGATCTGGTGGACGTTCGGCTGGGAGTACGATCTGTCGGCGTTCATGGCCCGGATCGTCTTCTCCGGCGTGCTGGAGCGTCATCCGGAGCTCAAACTGCTCATCCACCACGGTGGCAGCATGGTGCCGCACTTCTCCGGCCGCGTCGGTCCCGGCTGGGACCAGCTCGGCGCCCGTACGCCCGAGGACCAGAAAGGCGACATCGAGCACTACCCGCTGACCAAACGACCGATCGAGTACTTCAAGCAGATGTACGTCGACACGGCGATGTTCGGCGCCGCCCACGCGCTGCGCTGCTCGATCGACTTCTACGGCACCGACCACGTCCTGTTCGGCTCCGACAGCCCGTACGACCCCGAACGCGGCCCCGGCTACATCCGCGCCACCATCAAGAACCTGGAGGAGATCGGGCTGGCCGAGGCCGAGAGGGAGGCCATCTTCCGCGGCAACGTGAGCCGGCTTCTCGGGCTCACCGCGGGAGCGTGAGCGATGCCGGAGGTGCTGATCGTCGGCGGCGGTCCCGTGGGACTGACGCTGGCGATCGAGCTCGGCCAGCAGGGCGTCACCTGTGAGCTGATCGACAAGCGGGCGGAGCTCGGCCGGCTGCCCAAGATGGAGCGGTGCAACGCACGGACGATGGAGAACTTCCGGCGCGCGGGCATCGCCGACCGGATCCGGGCCGCCGGGCTGCCCCGCGACGTGCCGATGGACGTCTTCGTCTGCGTCGAGTCGGTGGCGCGTCCACCGCTGGTGCACCATCGGTACCCGTCGGTCGCGGAGTTCTTCGCGGCCGCGCGCGACGTGAGCGACGGGTCGCTGCCGCTGGAGCCGTACCAGCTGATCTCCCAGTACACCCTGGAGCCGTTGCTGCGCGAGGTCGCCGAGCACATCCCCGGTGTCACGGTCCGGTTCGGCCACGAGCTGACCGGGTTCGATGACGACGGCGACGGCGTGACCGCGCGGGTACGGACCAAGGACGGCGGATCCCGGGAGATCCGCGCCGACTACCTGGTGGGCTGCGACGGCGGGAACAGCACGGTGCGCAAGGCGCTCGGCATCGAACTGCGCGGCGACTCGCTGCTCGAGCTGCGCCAGGCCCTGTTCCGCTGTCCGGACCTGTTCGAGCGCATCCCGATCGGAAAGGGCCGGCACTACCACATCGCGGACGAGCGGTCTTCATTCCTCATCGTCCAGGACGACACGGAGCACTTCTCCCTGCACGCCGTCGTCGACCGGGACGAGGACATGCCCCGGCTCTTCGAGTCCGTGGCCGGCATGCCCGTCGACTACGAGACGCTGTACGTCGGCCGATGGACCCAGCGCCTCATGCTGGCCGACCGTTACCGCGAAGGCCGGGTGTTCATCGCGGGCGACGCCGCTCACCTCGTCATCCCGACCGGCGGGCTGGGCATGAACACGGGCGCCGGCGACGCCGTGGACCTGGCCTGGAAGCTCGCCGGCACCCTGCGCGGATGGGGCGGCCCGGCACTGCTCGACTCATACGACCGAGAGCGCCGGCCGATCGGTGCGCGCAACGTCGCCGCCTCCCGCAAGGCGTCCGCGGGCCGGCGCGCCTGGCGGGCCGCGTGGCGGCCCGACATCGCCGACGACACCCCGGCGGGCGCGTGCACGCGGAGCGCGCTGGCCGAGATCGCCGACCGCGAGCAGCGCTGGAGCAACGACCTGCTCGGTATCGAACTCGGCTACCGCTACCAGGACTCACCGTTGATCGTCTCCGAAGAAGGGGTCACGCCGGATCCGGACAGCTTCCAGTACACGCCCACGACCTGGCCGGGCGCGCGGCTCCCGCACATCTGGCTCGATGACGGCACGGCTCTGCACGACCACCTGGGCCGCTGCTACACGCTGCTGTACACCCCGGGCACCGAGGCGGACGTCGCCGGCCTGGCCCGGGCCTTCGCACGGTACGGCGCTCCGTTCGCCGCCTTCGAGGTCCGTTCGGCCGCGGCCGAGACGGTCTACGAGGGGCACCGCCTCATCCTCGTACGGCCCGACCTGCACGTCGTCTGGCGTGGCCGGGACGGGCCCGCCGAACCCGACCGCCTGGCAGCGCTGGCCGCCGGTCATCTCAGTACTCAGATCCCGTCTCCGAAATAGGAAACCGGCGCGACGGTAGGGACGCACCCTATGGGCCCGACGAAGGAGGACGTGGGGCGGTCGGCGACCGCCCGCGAGGAGCGTCGCGCCCTCGTATCCGCCGCTTCACCGGGGCGCGGTTCCGGCATCACATGACGTCGGGCCCGCGCCCGGCCGGTCTGCCGCCGGCGGTGCAGGCGGTCACTCCCGGGCCGGGAGGTCGATCGGGCGGCCCTCCTCCAGGAGCGCGGCGATGTCCGGGACGGCGATGTGGTCCATCAGCCGGTGGACCTCGTCGGTCAGCGGCAGCGGCATGTCGACGGTCCGCGCCATCCGCCGGGCGTTGTCGATGTCCTTGGCGTACCAGGTCAGGCGCATCAGCTCGATCTCGCGGAGGGTGCGGCTGTCGGTCGGCCCGGCGGCGAGCGCGGGACGCATGAGTTCCGGTGGCACGCCGAGTCTCGCGCCGAGTGAGAGCGCCTCGGCGATCGCGGCGATCTGCGCCCAGTGGATCAGGTTGTTGACGGTCTTGCCAATCTGACCGCTGCCGAGCTCGCCCAGGTGGTGCACTCCGGAACAGAAGGCGTCGAACACGGGACGCACGCGGAGCAGCGGCGCCTCGTCCCCACCGACGAGCAGGTTGATCTCCCCGGCCTCCGCGCCGCGTACGCCGCCGGTCAGGGCCGCGTCCAGCACGTCCACGGCGGTCGCCGCGCCGGCCAGCCTCCGGCACGTCTCGGGGCGTACCGAACTGCAGACGACGAGCACCGCGCCGGGCTTGAGGAAGGTCAGCAACCCAATCTCCGGGAGGCAGGCCGCCAGCACGTCATCGTCACTGCGCAGGCAGACCAGGCAGACGTCGGTGTCCGCGGCGAGTTCCTCCAGCGAGCCACAGACCCGGGCACCGAGCGCGGCCAGCGGCCGGGTCGCCTCCGGATCGGTGTCGCGGCAGCGTACGTCGAATCCGGCACGGCGGATGTGGCCGGCGATCGGGCCGCCCATCGCGCCGAGTCCCAGCACGCCCACCACTGTCATCTCATGACCTCCTGGGCCGTGCAGGCTTTCGCGCGGGAGGCGCTCGATAGCGGGCTGGAGGTTTCCTGCATGTGCGGCCTCCTGCCCTGACGCGGACGGTTCAGCGCGACGACCCGCGGACCATGGCGTCCGGTCCCTGACCGGTCACGATGCAGGCACTATGGCATGTTGGTAATACCATTTAATCATCGACTGGCAGCAACGGCGCGCTGGCGGCGTGTGGCGTGCCCCACAAGCTGCGCGAACCACGGGCGACCCAGCGCACGATTCCGCCCGGAGAGAACGGCTTCGCCCCGGAGAGAACGGCACAGTCATCCCCTGTGTCCCATTGACCAGCGTCTCGACTTAGGTATAAAGGTAGTACCAATGAGCGCAGCGCATGGCGGGCGATGGACCCGCGCGGGGCATCGGCCGACGTGCCGATGGCCGGGGCCGGTTCGAGCGAGCTGTACGTCGCTCCAGCGCGGCCTCGCCCCGCTCGGTGTCGTCGAGGCCCGGGCTGCGCCGCTTTCCCCCACCTGCGCGACAAAGACCACTGGAGGTTCACATGGGTAAGAGCGGACGGGTATTCCTGCGCGGAATCACCTCGGAGACCTACGGCCTCAAAGAGTTCCGGCACCAGCAGCTCGCCGCTCCCAGGGTGCGTGACGACTCCGTGGTGGTCGACGACGCGAAGGTCGGCCACTCCGGTGACTCCGAACAGTCCCGTACGTGGTGGCGGATCGGGCCGGGCGACGACCCGTTCCTGACGCAGAGCCTGCAGGTCCACTTCGTAGAGCTGCCGCCGCGCTCGTCCAACCACGGGCACGGGCACCAGAACGAGGCGGCGTTCTACATCCTCGAGGGCGCCGGCTATGAGATCCACGACGACCAGCGCTACGAGTGGGAGAAGGACGACCTGGTCCTCGTTCACACCGACTCCGTCCACCGCCACTTCAACCCCTACGACCAGACCGCGCGCTGCCTGGTCATCAAGGCCAAGTCGCTCTGGATGTACCTCGGCCTCATCCAGCAGGGACGCAGCGGCCCGGTGGAGAACGAGGACCGATTCGGCCCGCGCGAGGACTGGGGCCGGGTCTGGACCCCGGGCGTGGCGGAGCGTAAGAAGGTCGTCAAGCCCGCCGACTCGCCTTGGGAGACCACCCCGCTCGGCCGCGTACGCGTGCTGTCCTCCCCCGAGCGCACCGACGTGCGGACCTTCAGCGTGGACGCGTTCGTCCTGGACATCCCGGAGGGCAGCCGGTCCGGCAAGCGCT
>DASQPY010000012.1:0-4121 GCA_035643735.1 Actinoallomurus sp.
TGGCAGCGAGCCGGGTGAGCAGTCCTGCCAGTATCAGGACGCCGCAGGCGATCTCGAAGACCCCGTCCAGCGGTCCGAAGAAGCCGGGGGCGGGAATGCCTGCCTTGTCGAACCGTCCCGTTCCCAGGGTTTCGGGGCGCAGGAATTTCAGGATGCCCTCGAAGAGGAAGACCACCCCGATGTAGAGGCGAATGAGGATCACCGCGGCGGGCGCGTCGGTGGCGGCGAGCTTCGTCAGCCAGGTGCTGGGCTGTGTCATATGGGGATGCCTTCCCACCACTGCTGGAGGTGCACACAGGGCGGCGCGGCAGGCGTACAACGACTGACTCTCACGTGCGGTGGGGAGTGCCGCGGCTCGTCTCGGCCGGGGTCGCTTACAGTGAGAAGCGGCAAGGGGCCGAACGCTTCGGGGGGAAGGGGCGGTCTGTGTCGATCGCTCGTCGTGACATCTTGAAACTCGGTGGTCTGGGTCTGCTGGCCGCTGCGGCCGGCTCCTGTGAGTCCGCGCCGGCCTCTCTGGCCACCCTCATGTCGAGGAGGGCGGATTACACGCTGCGGATCGGGGCTGGGCGCGTCGCGCTCGCACCTGACACGGTCGTCTCCACCACCACCTACAACGGGCGGGTTCCCGGTCCGCTGCTGCGGTTGACCGAGGGGCGCCCGATCATCGTCGATGTGCACAATGACACCGGCATCCCCGAGCAGCTGCACTGGCACGGCCAGCGGGTTCCCGCCGACATCGACGGGGCCTCCGAGGAGGGCACCCCGTTCATCCCCGCGCATGGGATGCGGCGACTGTCGTTCACGCCTGGACCTGCGGGGTTCCGCTTCTACCACACCCATGTGGCGGCGTTGAGCGACCTGGCCCGGGGTACGTACAGCGGGCAGGCGGGGCCCGTCTACATCGAGCCCAAAGCCCACCCCGGCGCGTATGACCAGGAAGTGTTCCTGGTGTTGAAGGAGTTCGATCCGGCCCTGAGTCGCGGCGGGGACATGGCCCAGGACTTCCTGGCCGGCTCTCTCGTACCGGAGCTGAAGCGGAAGGGTGAGAAGGCGATGGCCGACTCACTGGCCCGGGGGATGCCGCACGGCTACGAGGTCGGATACCGCGCATTCAGCATCAACGGCCGAAAACTAGGCCACGGCGCGCCGATCAGGGTCAAATCCAGGCAACGCGTGTTGTTCCACGTCCTCAACGCCAGCGCCACCGAGATCCGCAGCCTGGCCCTGCCCGGCCACACCTTCAAAGTCGTCGCGCTCGACGGCAACCCGGTGCCCCGCCCGGCCGACGTGCCGGTGCTGTGGATCGGCACCGCCGAACGCGTCTCGGCCCTGGTGGAGATGGACCATCCCGGCGTGTGGGTGCTGGGCGATGTCTCCGACGATGACCGCAACGCCGGCATGGGCACCGTGGTCGAGTACGCAGGCCGTACCGGCTCCCCGCAGTGGACCACGCCCGCGAAGTCCACCTGGGACTACCGGACCTTCGCCCGGCCCGGCCCGACTGGCACACGGCCCGACCAGGTGATCGACCTGCTGGTGGAGAAACGCAACGCCGCCGACAAGGGATTCAACACCTGGACCCTCAACGGCGTCCCCTTCTCCATGGAGACCAACCAACCGGTGATGGACATCAACCGTGGCAAGCGCTATCGGCTCCGCTTCCGCAACGCCACCGACGACATCCACCCTGTCCACCTGCACCGTCACACCTTCGAAGTCACCCACATCGCCGGCACCCCTACGCACGGCGTGCACAAGGACGTCGTCATGCTCGGCGGATACCAGGCGCTCGATATCGACTTCACCGCTGACCAGCCCGGGCTCTCCCTGCTGCACTGCCATCAGCAGCTTCACATGGACTACGGATTCATGATGCTGCTGCGCTGCTCCTGAGCCTCGCCGGGGCTCGAGGAGTGGGAGTTCATGCGTTCGAGGATCATGAAGCTCGGCCCGCAGTCGGCCAAGGCAACGCCGCATCCATGCGGAAGACGTACGTCTCGTTTCCCGGTTCGACCCCGCCCGTGCCCACCGCTCGTGGATCATCACCAGTCCGCCGGCGCATGTGTGTCACCGGCCAGGCCGCACGCCGGTCGGGTCGGCGCGGCGGATCCGGATCATGGCGATAGCGACGAGCAGGGTGAGCACCGCGATCCCGGCGGCGACGGTGAAGGCCCGGTCGAAGCCGGCGACCAGGGCGTGCCGGTAAGCGCCGTGGGCGCGGGCGTTGCCGGCGGCCACTGTCCAGGCGACGGTACTCAGCACGGCGAGCCCGACGGCACCGCCGATCTGCCGGCTGGCGTTGAGCAGGCTGGCGGCCACCCCGGAATCGGAGTCGGCGACGCCGGCGAGCGCGACGAGCGGCAGCGGCACGAACAGCAGGCCCAGCCCGGCGCTGGTGACCAGGATGGGGCCGAGTAGTCCGCCCGCGTAGCTGGCGTTCTCGGTCACGAGCGACAGCCAGTACAGGCCGCCGGCACAGGCGCTGGTACCGGCCAGCAGCAGCGGGCGGGCGCCGACCCGGGGCATCAGCACGGAGGCGACCGCGGAACCGGCCAGCACCGCGCCGGTCAGCGGCAGGAACGCCACGCCGGCCCGGATGGCGGAATACCCCCAGACCTCCTGCGCGAACAGGGTGAGGAAGTAGAACACGCCGAACAGCACGGTGCCCAGGCCGAGCATGATGAGGTTCGCCCCGAGCCGGGCGCGGTCGCGCAGCAGCCTGCCGGGCAGCAGCGCGTGCCGGCTCCGCGCCTCGATGAGGCCGAACGCGGCGAGCAGCACCACGCCGGCCGCCAGCGCGACGACCACCTTGGCGTCCCCCCAGTGGGACACGCCGTCCGGGTCGGTCGCCGCGCCGGACAGGCCGTAGACGAGCGCGGCGACCCCGGCCGTCCCGGTCAGCGCCCCCGGGATGTCGAGACGGCCGGCCAGCCGCGGCGCCCCGGACAGCACCAGGGGAGCGGCCAGCGCCGCGGCGACCCCGAAGGGCACGTTGACGAACAGCACCCACCGCCAGGACACGTAGTTGACCAGCAGCCCGCCGGCCACCAGCCCGATCGCGCCGCCCGCGACGCTCATCGCGGAGTACACGCCCATGGCCCGGGCGCGCGGCCTGCCTTCCGGGAAGGTGGTGACGATCAGCGACAGCGCGGCCGGCGCGACGATCGCGCCGCCGGCGCCCTGCGCGGCGCGGGCCGCCAGCAGCCAGGCCGGGGAGGTGGCGAACCCCCCGGCCAGCGACGCGGCGGAGAACACCAGCAGGCCGATGACGAACATCCGCCGACGGCCCAGCAGGTCGCCGGCCCGGCCGCCGAGCAGGAGCAGTCCGCCGAACGTCAGCGCGTAGGCGTTCACCACCCATGACAGGTTCGCCGCGGAGAAATGCAGCGCGTCCTGGATGCGGGGCAGGGCGACGTTCGTGACGGTCGCGTCGAGCACGACCATCAGCTGGGCCGTGGCGATGACCAGCAGCGACAGGCCCTGCCGGGGGGCGTGAGCGGCGTGCGCGGCGCCGTCCGCGGCCGGCGCGGCCGGGATGGCGACCGGGAGGGTTTCGGACATGAGGGTTCCTCTTCCTGACCGGGATCCGGGCGGGATCAGCCGTGCGCGGGGCGGATATTGTGGGTGCGGCGGAACACGTTGCCGGGGTCGTAGCGCCGCTTGACGCCGGCCAGCCGGCGGTAGGTGGCCGGCGGGTAGACGCTCGCGACGTCGTCGTCGGTCGCGGTCCCGAGGAAGTTGACGTAGGCGCCGCGGCCCCGGGCCGCGACCGGGGACCAGCGGGCGAGCGGCGAGGCGGCGAGCTGTGGCGGGGCGCCGGGCGGCAGCATCGCGCCCGCCACGACCAGCGCCTCGGCATCCCGGTGGGCGTAGGCGGTGGCGTCCGGCGCGACGCGGGCGACCGCGCCGCCCAGCCCGCGCAGCCCGATCATCGCGCCGTCGGCGTGCAGGTCCGCGATGGCGCCGGCCATCGCGTCGTCCAGGGCCGGGACGAGGGCGTTGCGCATCTCCATCCGGGCCCCCGGCGGCAGGGCGGGGCAGGTCTCCAGAACGTCGGCGTACGGCATCGCGCGTACGGTGCCGGCGGTCACCGGGGCGAGCGCGCGGAACGGGTGCAG
>DASQPY010000013.1:0-3339 GCA_035643735.1 Actinoallomurus sp.
CCCCCGCTGCCGGGCCGCCGGGAAGCACGAGCGCGTGCCGGTCGCGCGAGGTGCCCGCCGCGAGCGTACGGCCGAGGGTGCGCAGCTCGCGCCAGTTCCGCGGCGGCGGCGTCTCCCCCAGCGCCGCGCGGTCATACCACAGGCCAGTGACGTCGGCCGGCGCGTGGACGGCGACCGCGCCCTGCCCCTCGAAGCGGTAGGCATCCACGAACGGCGGAACGAAGTCGGCGTCGTGCTCGGCCGCCCACGCAGGGTCCAGCTCAGCGAGCGGGGTGAGCATGTGCGACTCGGCGAACTCGGCCACCCAGACCGAGTCGACGATGGCGAAGTCGGGCCCGCGCCCTTCGGCGATGGCGCGGCGGAACATCGCCCGCAGTTCCCCTAAGGGAGGCGTGGTGATCTTCAGCCGGAGCTCGTTGCCCATCGCCTCGCGCAGCTGACCGGCCCACTGGCCGTCGCTGGCCATGACCGACACCTGCGGGGCGGCCCGCAGCGCGGCCATCCAGCCAGGGCTGACGAAGGTGCCGCGGCGGCGGTGGCGCACCACGACGCCCTCGGCGGCCAGCTCCGACAGCGCCCGCGCCACGGGTGTGCGGCTCAGCCCGTACGCGGCGCACAGTTCGTGTTCGGTGGGCAGCCTCCCGGCGGTGCCGTAGTGCCCGGCCTCGATGTCGGCGAGCAGACGCCGCTTGAGCCGGTAGTACGCCGGAAGGGGTGGCGCGGACTCCATGGCTGTCCTCGATGGCGCGGGCTGTTTTGCCATCAGTGTGCAGCAAATCAGCCGCTCGGATCCACAGCCGCCCGCCTCGCCCGGCCCGGAGCCCGTCACGGCTCCGGGCCGGGCCGGGCGGTCAAACGGCGGTGCGGCCACCGTCGACGGCGACGTTGGCGCCGGTGACGTAACTCGCCCGCGGTGAGGCCAGGAAGACGATGACCTCGCCGATCTCCTTCACGTCGGCGTAGCGGGCCATGGGGGTCGTGGCGCCCACCGTCTCCGACATCTCCGCCCCGGTGCCCTCGGTGAAGGTCGGCCCCACCCCGACCGTGTTGACGCGGACGCCCGCCGGGGTGAACTCCGCCACCCATGTCCTGGTCAGCGAGGCCAGCGCGGCCTTGGTCGCGCTGTAGACCGAGGAGGTCGGCATCCCGAACTCGGCGACCATCGTGCTGACGTTGACGATGCTGCCCTCACCACGCGCCGCCATCTTCGGTGCGATCGCCTTGGTGAGGAAGTACGGCGCCCGCACGTTGACGTTGAACATCGCGTCGAAGGACGCGACGTCCTGCTCCGTGGTCAGCAGGAACTCATAGATCCCCGCGTTGTTGACCAGGATGTCGACGTCGGCGGCCTCCTCGGCCAGGTGGCCGACCGAGTCCAGGTCGGCCAGGTCGACGGCGACGAACCGCGCCTTTCCGCCGTGGGCCTCGATGGCCGCGACGGTCTCGGCGCCGCGCTCGGCGTTACGGCCGGACACGATCACCTCGGCCCCGGCACGGGCGAGCTGTACGGCGACCTCCCGGCCGATCCCCGACGTCGCGCCGGTCACCAGTGCACTTCGGCCCTCAAGCTCCATGATGCTCATCTCGATTCTCGTCTGCGCGGAACGGTGACGTGCCGTTCCGTGGCGGGCCGCGCTCCCCTAACTGGCGGCGCGCGGCGTTCTCCCTGCTCAGCGTCGCCATGATCGGCTGTCTGGAGCGATAGCTCCATTCTTGTCACGACATGATTGGAGTGTCAACTCCAGAAAATGAGGTAGCCTCTTCCCCATGACCGCCGACGAGCTCGCCACGCCGCGTCTGACGCGCAAGGGGCGCGCCACCCGTGACCGCATCGTCGCCGCCGCGTCGGAGCTGATGTTCCTGCGCGGGGTGGCGGGCACCAGCACCGATGACGTGCAGCACGCCGCCGGCGTGAGCACCTCGCAGATCTACCACTACTTCCGCGACAAGACCGCCCTGGTCAGGGCGGTGATCGCGTACCAGACCCAGCAGGTCCTCGACGCCCAGCAGCCCCTGCTCGGCCGGCTCGACACCATGGAGGCACTGCGGGCCTGGCGCGACCTGCTGGTCGACCTGCAGCGTGAACGCCAGTGCGAGGGCGGCTGCCCGATCGGTTCGATGGCCAGTGAGCTGTCCGAGACCTGCCCGGAGACGCGCCCGGACCTGATCGAGGGATTCGGCCGGTGGGAGACCGGCATCCGCGACGGCCTGCGCGCCATGCGCGACCGCGGCGACCTGCGGGGTGACGCGGACCCCGACGAGCTGGCGCTCGCGACGCTCGCCGCCCTGCAGGGCGGCCTCCTGCTCACGCAGGTACGCCGGGAGACCGCGCCGCTGGAGGCCGCCCTGGACGCCGTCCTGGGCCACATCGCGTCCTTCACGACCTGAGCCCACCCCGCTCGCCCGGGGCGATGAACACTAGAGCGTGGCACCTGCCGAGGGGCGCGCCTTATATGTTCTTGTCTGTCCGTTATGGCGAGCGCACGGTGGGTGTTGACAATGACGAACGGTGAGCTCGGTCAGCAGCGTCGAGTGGGGTTCATCGGACTCGGTGACATCGGTGAGCCGATGGCACGCCGGATCATCGAGGCCGGTTTCCCGGTGACTCTGTGGGCCCGGCGCGAGGCGAGCCTGGCCCCGTTTCAGGGGACGGCCTTCCGGCGGGCGGACACTCCGGCCGAGCTCGGCCGCGACAGCGACGTGGTCGGAGTCTGCGTCTTCGGCGAGGACGATGTCAGCGAGGTGGTCCTGGGCGACGGCGGCGTCGTGAGCGGGATGGCGGCCGGCGGTGTCATCCTGGTGCACTCGACCGTGTCGGTCGAGTTCGTCGTCGACCTCGAACGCCGGTGCGCCCCCCACGGGGTCACCGTCCTGGACGCACCGATCAGCGGCTTTCGGGCGCGCGCCACGTCGGGTCGGCTCACGGTCATGGTGGGTGGCCCCGCGGCGACGTTCGAGGCCGTGCGTCCGGTGCTCGACGCGTTCGGCTCGCACGTTGTGCGCCTGGGGCCGACCGGCAGCGGCGTGAAGATGAAGGCGCTCAACCAGGCTCTCCTTTTCGCGAACCTCACCTCCGCCGCGCTGGCCCTGGACACCGGCCGGCGGCTGGGCCTCGATCGAGCGGCGACCGAGACGGTGCTGCGCACGGCGAGCGGTGGCAGCTCCGGCCTGGACCTGCTGGTCGGCCGGCTACGCACGGACCCGCGGTTCGCCGAGCTGGGCAGCAAGATCCTGGCCAAGGATCTCGGTGTCTTCGACGCGGTCTGCCGTGCCGCCGGCGTCGACGCCGCCGAGCTGCGAAGCGCCGCCGCGCAGGCCGAGACGTCGATCGCCCGGCTT
>DASQPY010000014.1:0-5004 GCA_035643735.1 Actinoallomurus sp.
CATCGCGAGACGGGTCTGCGCGTCCAGCGCGCCGAACGGCTCGTCCAGCAGCAGTACGTCCTTGTGGAAGGCGAGGGTGCGCATCAACGCGACACGCTGTCGCATGCCGCCGGACAGGGCGTGCGGGTAATGGTCGACGAAGTCGCCCAGACCGTACCTGTCGGCCAGGTCGCGGGCGGCCGCCCGGTCCGCCTTGGTGGCCCGGCCGGTCAGTGCGGCGCCCAGCACGATGTTCCCGGTGACCGTGCGCCAGGGGATCAGCAGATCCTTCTGGAACATGTAGCCGACGTGGCCAGGACGGCCGGCGATGTTCTCGCCGTCCATGACCACCCGGCCGGAGGTCGGCTGCTGCAGACCAGCGATGACGTTCATCAGGGTGGTCTTGCCGCAGCCGGACGGGCCGACGAGGGTGACGAACTCCCCGTTCTTGACCTCGAGGCTGGCGTCCGCCAGGGCGTGCGTGTCGCCGAACCTGACTTCGACGCTGTCGATGGTGAGCTTTGTTTCTGTCATGACGGCGTCCCAAGGCTGTCGCGGATCACGAGTTCGGTGGGCAGGAGGAGCCGGTTGTCGGGGGCGTCCCCGGCCAGCTGGCTGAGGAGAGCGGCCATGGCGGCGCGGCCGATCTCGCGGCAGGGCTGGCGCACGGTGCTGAGCTGCGGGGCCAGGTACGAGGCGGTCGGGATGTCGTCGAAGCCGACCACGCTGAGGTCGCCGGGGACGCGCAGCCCGGCCTGCAGGCAGCTCTGGATCAGGCCGATGGCCATCAGGTCGTTGGCCGCCAGGACGCTGGTGGCGCCGGACTCGATGATCGCGGCCGCCGCCTGCCGGCCGCTCGGCACGCGGTAGTCGCCGTGGACGACCGCGACCGGGGCCAGGCCTTCCCTGTCGAGTTCGTCCAGGTAGCCGGCCAGCCGTTGCTCGGCGGTCCAGACCTCGGCCGGGCCCGCCAGGATGGCGATGCGGCGGTGGCCGTGGTCCAGCGCGAGGCGGGCCGCGGCCTGGGCACCACCTCGGTTGTCCGAACCCACGAAGGGGTACGGCACGTCCGCGAAGAGGTCGTCGGCCAGGACCATCGGGACCTGACTGCCGAGCAGGTTCAGCTCGCCCGGGAAGCGGTGGCCGCCGGAGGTGAAGATCAGCCCGTCGACGTAGCGCGCCTTGAGGAGATGCGCGCAGTACGCGTCCAGTTCGGCGACCTCGTCGGTGGCGCACAACACGATCACCATGCCGGACTCCAGGGCCTTGGACTGGACGCCCAGCGCCACCTCGATGAAGAACGGATTGGCGGGGTCGGGAATGACCAGGCCGATCGCGTGAGCCCGGCGGCGGCGGAGGTTCCGTGCGTGCGCCTCGGCCTGGTAGCCGAGCTGGGCCACCGCGTTCCCGACCCGCTCTCGTACGCCGGGGGAGGTGGGGGCGGTGCCGTTGAGGACGGCGCTCACCGTGGAGGCGGACACCTGCGCGGCTGCGGCCACGTCCTTGATCGTCGGCCTGCGTGTCATCGGGAGGCCGCTTCGGGGTGGTCGAAACGATTCGAGTGGGGACTCGAAACGATTCGAGTTCGGGAGCGCATACGGCCTCCGGTGGGGGATGAAGGGGAATACTCGACACAAAGGGCACGAGGTGGGCGTATTTTTATCACTGCCGTGAGTCCGGCTGTCAAGACCTTCTGGAAAGCCCGGCGAACCGGCGGCCGGCGGCACGCCCTCCGGCCGGTGCCGCGCGAGAACTCGCGCAGGGTGCTGAGCTGGGCTTTTAGCCGTTTCCGTCCCGGTGATGGCGTCTCACGTGGCGTCGACACACAGCCGTGCTCCCCGCGCACGGGGATGGTTTCCCGGACCTATCAGGTCGGCCGACCGACGTGCGGCTGAGCCGGCTGCGGCGCTGGGTGGTGCCGCCACGTGTGAAGGGGGTAGCGGGCTCCTTCACGGGTGACGGGTGGGTCGTCGGTTCGCTGGAAGCCGGTAGTGCGGGCGACTGCCGCACTGGCCGTGTTCTCGGCGGGGATGCGCAGATACAGGCGGCGCATTCCCAGGGTGGTGTAGGCGTATTCGCTGATGAGCCGTACGGCGCGTGCGGCGAGGCCTTCGCGGCGGTGATGCGGTCCGATGGCGTAGGCGAGTTCGGCGCCGTGAGTGTCGTCGGCGGTGCGGAACAGCAGGATCTCGCCGAGTGGCGGGCTGCCTGCTGTGGTGATGGCGAGTTGGATGCGGAGGCCGGCGGCGCGTTGCTCGTAGGCCCGTTTGAGGTAGGCGCGGGCGGCCGTGAGGTCGAAGGGTGAGTGCAGGGGCGTGAACCGGTCGACGGCCGGGTCGTCGAACAGCTCGACCATGGTGGGCAGGTCCTGGTCGGTCCATTCCCGCAGGGTGAGCCCGTGTCCGCCGATACGGATGTCTTCTGGGAAGCGGCTGCTGGTGTCGTGGGGGGCCGGCTCTTGTGGTCGGGGCATGGCTCATCTCTCCGTCTGTTCGGGCGCCCGCTGGTCTGGTGCGGTGATGCGGCGCCAGGTGCCGTTCGTCAGCAGGCGCAGGCCGTTGAGTCCGACGATGACGGTTGAGCCTTCGTGGCCGGCGACGCCGAGCGGGAGCGGCAGGTGGCCGAGGAGATCCCAGGCGACCAGGCCGGTGATGAACGCCGCGGCGATGACCAGGTTCGCGGTGACCAGGCGCCGGGCACGGCGGGACAGGCCGACCAGGGCGGGTACGGCGGTCAGTTCGTCTCGGACGACGACGGCGTCGGCGGTCTGCAACGCCAGGTCAGAACCGGCCCGGCCCATCGCCACGGAGGCATGGGCGGCCGCGAGGGCGGGAGCGTCGTTGATGCCGTCGCCCACCACCAGTACCCGGCCGACCTCCGCCTGGAGGGCTCGGACCTCGTAGACCTTGTCCTGGGGAAGCAGCCCTGCTCGTACGTCGCTGATTCCGGCCTGCCGGGCCAGACGTGTGGCCGCGCGGGGGTTGTCGCCGGTCATCAATACGGGCGGGGTTCCGGTCAATGACGTGAGGCGGGCGACGGCCTCGGCGGCATCGGCCCGCAGTCGGTCGGCCAGGCCCAGCACTCCGGCCACGCGCCCGTCGACACGTACGAGAACGGCGGTCTGTCCCGCGTGCTCCAGGTCGGCCACCGTGGCGCGGGTCGGCTGATCGTCCCCGCCGTCGAGGTGGCCGGGGCTGCCGACCTCGACCAGCCGCCCGGCGACGTACGCGCGTACGCCCCGCCCCGGTACCGCGGCGAACCCTTCGGCCGGTTCGATGGTCAGTCCGGCGTGGCGTGCGGCGTCGACGACGGCTCGGGCGAGCGGGTGCTCCGATGGTCGCTCGGCCGCGGCGGCCAGGCCCAGCAGCTCGGTTTCGGTGGGCGCGTCGGCGCCGTCGCGGTGGATCGGGTGGATCGTGGTCAGGCTAGGGGTGCCCTCGGTCAGAGTGCCGGTCTTGTCGAAGGCGACCACGGTGCTGGTGCCCAGGCGTTCCATCACGACCGCCGACTTGACCAGCGCGCCGTGTCGGCCGGCGGTGGCGACCGCCGACAACAGCGGCGGCATGGTCGCCAGCACCACCGCGCACGGCGACGCGACGATCATGAAGGTCATCGCCCGCAGGAGTGAAGAGGTCACGCCGGAGCCGAACGCCGGCGGAACGACGAAGACCGCTACGGTGACCGCGACCATGCAGGCCGAATAGCGCTGCTCGATCTTCTCGATGAACAACTGCGTGCGTGCCTTGGTCGCGGTGGCCTGCTCGACCATGGCGGCGATCCGGGCCACCACCGTCTGCCCGGCAGGCCGCTGCACCCGTACGCGCAGGGCGCCGGTGCCGTTCATGGTCCCGGCGAAGACCTCATCCCCTGGTGCTTTGTCCACGGGTAGCGGCTCGCCGGTGATCATGGACTGGTCCACCTCGCTGGACCCGTCGATCACCTGACCGTCCGCGCCGACACGCTGGCCCGGCCGTACCAGGATCACGTCCCCGACCGTGAGATCCGCGGCCCTGACGACCTGCTCGTCTCCGTCCTCGTCGAGACGGATCGCGGTTTCCGGTGCCAGGTCCAGCAGGCCGCGGACCGAGTCGGCGGTGCGCTGGGTCGCGTACGCCTCCAGCGCCCCGGACGTGGCAAAGATGACGATCAACAGCGCACCATCGAAGACCTGGCCGATCGCGGCGGCCCCGATGGCGGCGAGCACCATCAGCAGGTCGACGTCCAGCGTGCGTCCGGCCAGCGCTCGCAGCCCGGCCAGGCCCGGTTCCCAGCCACCCGTCATGTAGCAGGCCAGATAGAGGGTCCACCACGCCCATGGCGGCGCCCCGGCCACCTGGAGGACGGCGCCGATCGCGAACAGTCCGGTCGCGGCAGCGGCCCACCGCACCTGGGGCAATGCCGTGAACCGCGTCCGCTGCGATCCTGCGCTCTGCTCACCTGGGCCTCGATGGACTACCGGCGCCTCGTATCTGACTGCCATAGCATCATCGTATATACGTACTCACGAAGGTATGCAAGTAGAAGGCTTGCGGGGTACTCTCGTCGCATGCATTCGTCGATGTCCGACTTCCGGATGCCGAACGAGGAGCAGGTCCACCTCGCCGCCGAGACGTTCCGGCTGCTCGCCGACCCCACCCGCATGAAGATCTTGTGGGCCCTGTTGCAGGGCGAGTCGTCGGTGGCCTGCCTGGCTGAACTCGTCGGCGCGGCCCCCACCGCTGTCAGCCAGCACTTGGCCAAACTCCGCCTCGCCGGCCTCGTCAAAGGCCGCCGCGAAGGCACCTTCGTCTATTACTCGGCCGCCGACGTCCACGTACGGCGGCTGCTGGACGAGGCGTTGTTCCACGCCGACCACGCCGACCGGGACCTCCCCGACCACGACGGTACGGACACCAGCATCCACACCAGCGCCCCCCACGCCGCCACCGCGACCAGGTGAGACCAGCCCTATCGAAGTGTCGGTGCTGCCGGCCGGTCGTGGAGCCACAGGAGCACGGCTTCCCGGCGCGTGGCGTGTTCGCCCGG
>DASQPY010000015.1:0-4251 GCA_035643735.1 Actinoallomurus sp.
GGCCGTATCGCTGATCGAAGACGTCGCCGACATCATCCAGGACGGCGAGGACAAGCTGTGGTGCCAGACGGCCGTGGAGCGCCTCGCAGAGCTTCGCCCGGGTCTGTATGCGGGCTGGGAGGCCGGGACGCTCACCGAGGCGCTGAAGCCCTACGGCGTGACGACGGCGCAGACGTGGGGCCGCGACGCGAGCGGCGCCGGCAAGAACCGGATCGGTTTCGAGGCGAAAGCCGTGATCGAGGCCGTTTCCAAGATCACCACCGGAGCCCACTAGACGCCTAGACCGCAGGTCACAGGCCATATGCGCCTCTAGAGGACCCTCTAGACCTAGAGGGGGTGGCCTCTAGACCTAGACCCGAGAGGACCCACATCCGTCGCCGATCCGAACACCTGGCCGGCGCGTCTCACCCATCAACCCCCCGCAGAAACGAGAACACGATGAAGAGTTCGATCGCCCTCACCGCCGGCCTCGGCCTGGCGCTGCTCGCCGTCCCGGCCGCAGCGTCCGCGCACACCGCCGCCGCGAAGTGTGGTGCCACCATGCACGACCATGTCGCCAAGGCCGACTCCGGTCACGGCACGCCGGCGGAGTGGGCGGACCTGTCTCTGACCCGCACGACCACCATCACCTGTGACGGGCCCGGCAAGTACACCGTCCTGCTCCTCGACTACGGCACGCTCGAGACCCGCCCGGGCGGCGGAACCCCGAACGGGGCCGGCGGCACCATCGCGCACCGCGTGCCGGGGAAGGTCACCGGGATCTACAACCTCGACGTCACCGGGACGCTGGCCGTGCACGTCCACCGCGACACGTCGGCCTCGAGCACGGCATACGTCGCGCAGCTGTTCACCTCGGGGGCGACGGTGACCGGCGGCGCGTACGAGTGGAACTACGGCACCGGATGCGAGCACTGGACCGACTCCTCGGAGAACAACGACGGGCAGGGTGCGGGCGCCGGGAACATCACCGGGAAGGCCTGCCGGACGCGCCTGGCGCCGTGGCCGAAGCACAGCTGGACCCCGAGCCACTCCCCGACGCCGTCGCCGTCCCCGGCCGACACGACGGCTCCTGGTGAGGCGCCGGCCCCGACCCCGGTGAACAGCGACCTGCCCGTCACCGGCTGACCGATCTTCCGGCGAGGGAACCGCCCCCGCCGGACGGCAGAAGAGAAGGGAGGGACACCTCATGACGGTGGAGATCGACTTCCGCAAGTCCAGCAAGAGCGGTCACGACGAGTCGTGCGGCGGTAACGTCGGCGACTGCGTCGAGGTCGGCCGCGTCCTGAAGTAGTACCCGGAGGGCAGCCCCCGGCCCTCGATAGGGTCGGGGGCTGTTCAACGCAGTGGAGGGGGTCCAGTTGCACTACCACGCCTACGAATACCGGGGACCGGGCGAGCCGGCCACCAAAGCGTTCGACCCGACCCGCACGCCGGGCGGCGCCGGGTTCGAGTCCGCGACGACTCCACCGGAGGGCGCCAGCGCCTGGCTGCTGAAGCCGCCCCGGATGATACGCGGCACGTGGGACGACCCGACGAAGCCTGTCGAGTGGCTGCGCGAACGGTACGCGGAGATCGCGGATTCGCTGATGAACCCAGGGCTGAACACGCAGGCGCCGGGCCTGGAGACGCTGGCGGACGCCGCCCTGTCGAACCTGGTCGGCGGTGATGATGTGGTGTGGGCGCGGTGGCTGCGGGGCGGCTCGTATGCGTGCTTCGCGGTGATCTGCTGCCCGAACCGGAACGGGTCGGCGCCGTGCCCGGTTGGCCGTGCCGCTGCGAGATCGGGCGTCTGACCGCCAGGCACGCAAAAGAAGCCGCCCCCCACAGCCTCGGGCGAGAGGCGTGGGGGGCGGCTCCCTTTTTGGGGGCCCTGCCGACGGGGGGCGGCAGGTCTACGGGAGCTGCTCGGCCGCCGGAGCGTTCGGCACCAGCAGCACGATCGCGGCACCGACCGCGGCGATGACCGTGGTGAGGACGAGCTGGGCCGTGCCGTGCAGCAGCCCGGACGACGCGAACACGCCAGCGGCGGCGATCGCGGCGGCAATGAACTTGCGGTACTGGTCCACGGGGGTCTCCTTCAGTTGGCCTTGATCCGGGCGTCCATGTCGGCGACCGTCGCAGCGAGCGTGGTGACGGTCTTCTGCAGGGCCGTGACCATCTGCACGAGCTCGTCGGTGTTCTCGTGCGCGGCCCGGGAGTGGCCGTAGCCGGAGGTGAGGGTCGTCTCGACGAGCATCGTGCCGTCGGTGATGCCCTTGTCGGTCTTCCAGTGGCTCTTCATCCAGGCTCCGACCGGGAGCTTGTCCTTGGGCTGCATGTCGTCCTCCTGCGTGGTTGAGGTATAGACGGGCCGGCCGTAGCCGGAGACGTAGGTGGAGTCGCGGTGTTGGCGGCGGAACGCGTCGGAGGTGTTGCCCTCCAGGCTGTAGAAGGACCCGTCGCTGAAGACCTTCTCGACGAGGCCGACGTGGTCGCACAGCGTCGTGCCCTTCCGCCGCGACCAGTTGTAGAACACGATGTCGCCGGCCTTGATGCCGCTCTTGCCGGAGTGAAAACGGCCCTTGGACTTGAACCACTGGGCGTGTGCGGGGACGTAGGCGAACCGGCCGCCGACCGCAGGCAGGTTGGCGCTGTGGTTGGCCTCGTAGGTGACGCTCATGTCACACCATGCGCCGTCGAAGCCGTACTCGGTGGTGATCGGCGGTGCGTGGTTGGAGCCGTCCGGGTGCTCGGTGGTGCCGAGGAGCGTGCGGCCGACCTTGATCATGCCGGTGGCGGTGCCCACGTCAGGCCTCCTCGTCGTCGAGGGGGAACAGGTCCGGGTCCTGGCTGACCGGGGCGATGCCCTCGATCACGGTCGGCTGTTGTGCGGGCGCGTCGTGGCGGCGCGCCTCGATCTCTTCCTCGGACCACTGCGGGTCGTCAGGCGTCGTCATCTGTTGCCTCCTACGGTGAGTACGCAGCGGCCGGCGAGCCGCACGGCGGCGATGCCCGTGCAGCTGGTTGCGGGCTGCTGCGTGGTGGGGGATGGCTTCGGGCCGGACGGGGCACCCGGGCCGGGGCGGTGCTCGCCAACTGGGACGGTTTGTGTACGCGGTTCACGGGCAGCGGCGAGTGTGGCGCCAGTACCCGACGGGCTCGACGCGGTCGGCGCCGGCATCGTGGTCCGGCCGGCGACAGGCGCCGGGCTCGCCGTCACAGTGACCGTCGGCGCCGGGCGCGGGGCGGACGCCGTGGGAACCCCGCCATGGCCAGCCGAGCCGATGAGCGCCGCGACGAGCATCGCCGTACCGGCACCGAAGACCATCGGGCCGCCATGCGTACCTGCCGCTTTGAGGGTGGTGGTGTTCATCAGTGACCCCTTGCCTGCATGACCTGGGAGATGTAGCCGAGGGCAGCGCCAACGACCGCGAGACCGATGCCGATCACCCACGCCTTCCCGCCGGCGGCCTTGCTCGTGTCGTTGTCCTCCAGGCGCTTGATCCGGCCGCGGTCGTCGTCCCGCTCGGCGGCGCGGCGCCGCTCGTCGGCGTCGTAGACGCGCTGGAGGACGTACCGCTCCATCGATGCAGGGATGCCTGCAACCTGCGCATCGAGCTTCGCGATGTCGGCTGTCGTCTCGGCGTGGTTCCGGTCGATGCGCTCGATAAGCCACCGCAGATCGGGGTTCGTCTCATCGGCCACTCAGACCCCCACTCCGACGATGCCGACGCGGCAGCGGATGCCCGCCGTGGTGTCGACGGCGGTGATCAGGGACTCGGGCGAGTACCAAAGGTCGATCTGGATCGGGTCGCCGGCGTTGGCGTAGACGAGCCAGTCGCCGACCGAGACCTTCGGCTGTGTGCTGGCGCCGGTCGGGATGAAGACCTCCTGGCCCTCCTGTCCGAGCACGGTGGTGCCGATCGGGGAGCTCCCAGCTACGGCCACCGCGGCGATCAGGACGAGGCTGGCCGCACCGGTCCCGGACAACGACACGGCACCTTGGACCTGGTACCAGCCCGAGGTCGGGGCCGGGTAGACGCTCGGGTTCCCGGCCGACCATGCCCCGGCGGTGTCTTCGAGGATGTTGTTCCAGGCCACGAACTGGTGGGTGCTTTCGGTGACCGTCAGCGCGGTGGAGCGTTCGGCGCGGAACACCGGAGGGTTCAACAAGGCGGCGAGCGTCTGGCCCATCAGGTTGAGCTGGGAGGCCGTGTCGACGCCCGGGTAGAAGACGGGGATGTCGGGCGGCCAGCTGGTGCTCATTTCGCC
>DASQPY010000016.1:0-7178 GCA_035643735.1 Actinoallomurus sp.
TTCGTCGAGCGGCTTGATCCAGCGCGGATCGACCACGGTCACGCCGATCCCCTGCGCGGAGATGAGCGTGGCCGCCTCGACGGCGACACCGGCCATCGCGCCGGCCGCGACGAGCAGTACGTCGCTGTCCTCGGACCTGACCAGCACGTCGACCCCGCCGGTCCGCTCGATCGCCTCGATGTCGTCGCCGACCGGGCCCTTGGGGTAACGCAGCACGGTCGGGCCGTCCGTGACGGCGACGGCCTCGCGGAGCAACTCGGCGACCCGGGCTCCGTCGCGCGGCGCCGCGACCCGCAGCCCCGGCACGACCTGCAGGATCGACATGTCCCACATGCCGTTGTGGCTCGGCCCGTCGTCGCCGGTGACCCCGGCGCGGTCGAGCACGACCGTGACCGGCAGCTTGTGCAGCGCGACGTCCATCAGGAGTTGGTCGAAGCCCCGGTTGAGGAACGTGGCGTACAGCGCCACGACCGGGTGCATGCCGCCGAGGGCCAGGCCCGCCGCGGAGGTCACCGCGTGCTGTTCGGCGATGCCGACGTCATAGGTGCGCTCCGGGTAGACCTCGGCGAAGGACGCGAGCCCGGTCGGATGCAGCATGGCCGCGGTGATGGCGACGATGTCGGGCCGCTCGGCGCCGAGCCGGACCAGCTCGTCGCTGAAGACCTTGGTCCAGCTGGGGCCGCCGGCCTTGGTGAGCTTGCGGCCGGTCGCCGGGTCGAACAGGCCCGGGGAGTGGAACGCCTCTTCCTCGTCGTTCTCGGCCGGCGCGTAGCCGTACCCCTTGCGGGTGATGCAGTGCACGATGACCGGGCCGCCGAACGCCTTGGCCTTGCGGAGCGCGTGCTCCACGGCCGCCTCGTCGTGGCCGTCGATCGGGCCGACGTACTTCAGCCCGAGATCCTCGAACATGCCCTGCGGCTGCAGGATGTCCTTGATGCCCTTCTTGATGCCGTGCAGTGCGTCGTAGGCCATCCCGCCCACGACCGGCGTCTTGGGCACGGTGCGCTTGATCAGGTCGAGGGCGTGCTCGTAACCGCGCGTCATGCGCAGGTCGGCGAGGTGGCTGGCCAGCCCGCCGATCGTCGGGGAGTAGGAGCGGCCGTTGTCGTTGACGACGATGACGACGCGGCGATCCTTGCCCGCGGCGATGTTGTTGAGCGCCTCCCAGGCCATGCCGCCCGTCAGAGCGCCGTCGCCGATGAACGGCACGACGAACCGGTCGCCCTCACCGCGCAGCTGGTACGCCTTGGCGAGCCCGTCGGCGTACGACAGGGCGGTGGAGGCGTGGGAGTTCTCGATCACGTCGTGCTCGGACTCGGCCTGGCTCGGATAGCCGGACAGGCCTCCCCGCTGCCGCAGCGTCCCGAAGTCGTGCCGCCCGGTGAGCAGCTTGTGGACGTACGCCTGGTGGCCGGTGTCGAAGAGAATCCGGTCCCGCGGGGAGTCGAAGACCCGGTGCATGGCGATGGTCAGCTCCACCGCCCCGAGGTTCGGCCCGAGGTGACCTCCGTTCGTGGAGACCACCGAAACGAGGAGGTCGCGGATCTCACCGGCCAGCTGAGAGAGCTGCCCCTGTTCGAGGCGCTTCAGGTCATCGGGCCGACTGATCGACTCAAGTAGGGTCACTCAGGTCATCTCCTCGTCTTTGCGCGGATCCCGATTTTAGTGGTGCTCCTGACCGATGAGATGCGGCCGGGTAGGTGCAATGTTCGTGTGACGCACCGAATCGATCAGATATAAAGACTGTGATGGATGGACTGAGAGTGACCAGCGGCGAACTGATCGTGTTGCTCGACTCGGCCGGCCGGGCGATCGGCACGGCTCCGAAGGCACCGAGTCATCACAGCGACACTCCACTTCATCTGGCGTTCTCCTGCTATCTCACCGACCCGGCCGGGCGGATCCTGATCACGCAGCGGGCGCACGGTAAGGCGTCGTTCCCGTCCGTGTGGACCAACAGCTGCTGCGGGCACCCCGCTCCCGGCGAGAGCCTGCGCGAGGCCGTCCGGCGTCGCGTACGCACCGAGCTGGGTCTCGGCGCGGAGGAGATGACGCTCGTGCTCCCGAGGTTCCGCTATCGGGCGACGGCCGCGGACGGTGTGGTGGAGAACGAGCTCTGTCCGGTCGTACGCGCGACCGCGACGGGCGAGACGCGGCTCGACCCGGAGGAGGTCGCGGCGGCCGAGTGGCGCGACTGGGACGAATGCGTCGCTCTGGCGGATCATCCGACGGCCTCGCCGTGGTTCCGCTCGCAGATGGAGCAGCTGGTGCCGCTCGGGAGCCCCGCGGAGTGGCCCGCGGCCGCATCGGTCCTGCTTCCACCCGCCATCACGTGGTGACCGGCCCGGCCGCATTTCGCAGCACCCGAAACTCCCCGGCGAGCGTCTCGGCGGTGTAGTGGGCGTTCAGACCTGAGGGATTGGGCAGGATCCATGTGCGGGCCCCGCCCAGCGTGGCCTCCTGCGCCCCGATCCGGGCCTTCGGCCGGCCGAAGGCCGTGCGGTAGGCGGTGACGCCGAGGATCGCGACCACCCGCGGGGCGTGCCGCCGTACGAACGCCTCCAGCAGTGCGCCGCCCTCCTCCAGCTCCGCCCGCGTCAGCTCCGCCGCCGTCGCGGTGGCACGTGCGGCAAGGTTCGTGATGCCGAGGCCGTAGGTGGGCAGCAACCCCTGCTCGGCCGGGACGAGCAGCCGGTCGGTGAAGCCGGAGCGGTGCAGGGCCGGCCAGAACCGGTTGCCCGGCCGGGCGAAGTGCCATCCGGTCGCCGCGGAGTACAGCCCCGGGTTGATGCCGCAGAGCAGGACTCCGCCCCGAGGCGGCACGACGTCGGGGATCGTGCGATCCCGCGCGGCCGCGATCTCGGCGGCGGTCGGTCGTGACGTCATCACCGAACGGTATCCCGCCGCTCTCCGGGATCGGTGAGCGGGTCATGACCCCTGCATTACCTTGAGTGTCCATTGTTTTGCTCTAGGTGACGACGACTCGGGGGCCGCCTCCCGGGGGTGGGAGGCGGCCCCTTCGCGGGTACGCGGTCTACTTGTCGAGCAGGGAGCGCAGGACGTACTGCATGATGCCGCCGTGGCGGTAGTAGTCGGCCTCGCCCGGGGTGTCGATACGGACGACGACCGCGAACTCCTTGTCGCCGGCCCTGACGGTCACCTCGTGAGGCGTGTCACCGTCGTTCATCGCCTCGACGCCGACGATGTCGAACGTCTCCTGCCCGGTCAGGCCCAGGGACTCCACCGACTCACCGTCGCGGAACTGCAGCGGCAGCACGCCCATGCCGATGAGGTTCGAACGGTGGATGCGCTCGAACGACTGGGCGAGTACGGCGTGCACGCCGAGCAGGCTGGTGCCCTTGGCCGCCCAGTCACGCGACGAGCCCGAGCCGTACTCCTTGCCGCCCAGCACGATCAGCGGGGTGTTCTCGGCGGCGTACGCCTGAGCGGCGTCATAGATCGACATCTCCTCGCCGTCCTTGACCGTGACACCGCCCTCCGTGCCCGGCGCGAGCAGGTTGCGCAGCCGGATGTTGGCGAACGTGCCGCGGATCATCACCTCGTGATTGCCGCGGCGGGAGCCGTAGGAGTTGAAGTCGCGGCGCTCGACGCCGTGCTCGGTGAGGTACCGGCCGGCCGGGCTGTCCGCCTTGATCGCGCCGGCGGGCGAGATGTGGTCGGTGGTGACCGAGTCGCCGAGCAGCGCGAGAACCTTGGCTCCGGTGATGTCGGCGACCGGCTCGGGACGCTCGCCCATGCCGTCGAAGTAGGGCGCCTTGCGCACGTACGTCGAGTCGGGGTCCCACTCGAAGGTGTTGCCGCTCGGCACCGGCAGGGCCTGCCAGCGCTGCTCGCCGGCGAACACGTCGGCGTAGTCACGGCTGAACATCTCCTGCGCGATGGCCGCCTCGACGACCTCCTCGACCTCCTGGGGAGACGGCCAGATGTCCTTCAGGTAGACCGGCTCGCCGTCGGACCCGGTGCCGAGCGGCCCGTTCGCGACGTCGACGTCCATCGAACCGGCGAGGGCGTACGCGACGACCAGCGGCGGCGAGGCCAGGTAGTTCATCTTGATGTCGGGGTTGATGCGGCCCTCGAAGTTGCGGTTGCCGGACAGCACCGCGGCGACGGCGAGGTCACTCGCGCTGATCGCCTCGCTTATTTCCTCGGGCAGCGGGCCGGAGTTGCCGATGCAGGTGGTGCAGCCGTAGCCGACGAGGTTGAAGCCGAGCTTCTCCAGGTAAGGAGTGAGGCCCGCGCGGTCGTAGTAGTCCATGACGACCTTGGAGCCGGGGGCGAGTGAGGTCTTCACCCACGGCTTGCGGGACAGACCGCGCTCGACCGCCTTCTTGGCGAGCAGCGCCGCGCCGATCATGACCGAGGGGTTCGAGGTGTTGGTGCAGGAGGTGATCGCGGCGATCACCACGGCGCCGTGGTCCAGCTCGAACTCGGCGCCGTCCAGGCTGACCGTCACGGGGTTGCTGGGCCGGCCGGCGGTGGCATCGGCCGCGTGCTCGGCCGGCCTGTCGCCGTTGCCGTTATGGCCGACCGCCGGAGAGTCCGACGCGGGGAACGACTCGGCGGACGCCTCGTCCAGCGGGCCGCGGATGCCGTCGTCGTCCACGTAGTCGCGGACCGCCGTGCGCCACGCCTGCTTGCTGTCCGAGAGGGAGATGCGGTCCTGCGGGCGCTTGGGGCCGGCGATCGAGGGGACGACCGTGCCGAGGTCCAGCTCGAGGTATTCGGAGTAGGTCGCCTCGTGGCTCGCGTCGTGCCAGAGGCCCTGCTCCTTGGCGTACGCCTCGACCAGCGCGACCTGCTCGGCCGGGCGGCCGGTGAGCTCGAGGTACTTCACGGTCTCCCCGTCGATCGGGAAGATCGCGCAGGTGGAGCCGAACTCCGGGCTCATGTTGCCGATGGTGGCGCGGTTGGCCAGCGGCACGGCGCCGACGCCGTCGCCGTAGAACTCCACGAACTTGCCGACGACTCCGTGCTCACGGAGCATCTCGGTGATCGTTAGGACCAGGTCGGTGGCGGTGGTGCCCGCCGGCAGCTCGCCGGTCAGCTTGAAGCCGACGACGCGCGGGATGAGCATCGAGATCGGCTGACCGAGCATGGCGGCCTCGGCCTCGATGCCCCCGACGCCCCAGCCGAGCACGCCCAGGCCGTTCTGCATGGTGGTGTGGGAGTCGGTGCCGACGCACGTGTCCGGGTAGGCCACACCTTCGTTGTCGAAGATCACGCGGGCCAGGTGCTCGATGTTGACCTGGTGCACGATGCCGGTGCCGGGCGGCACGACCTTGAAGTTGTCGAAGCCCTGCTGGCCCCACTTGAGGAACTGGTAGCGCTCGTGGTTGCGGCCGTACTCGAACTCCACGTTGCGCTCGAAGGCATCCTCACGGCCGAAGACGTCGACCTGCACGGAGTGGTCGATGACCATCTCGGCGGGGTTCAGCGGGTTGATCTTCGCGGGGTCGCCGCCGAGGTCACGGACGGCCTCCCTCATCGTGGCGAGGTCCACGACACACGGCACACCGGTGAAGTCCTGCATGATCACGCGGGCGGGCGTGAACTGGATCTCCTGGCTCGGCTGTGCGTTCGGATCCCAGCCGGCCAGGGCACGGATGTGGTCGCCGGTGATGTTGGTGCCGTCCTCGGTGCGCAGGAGGTTCTCCAGCAGCACCTTGAGGCTGTACGGGAGGCGCGCCGAACCCTCGACGGCATCCAGCCGGAAAATCTCATAGGACGCATCGCCGACGCGGAGCGTCTGGCGGCTGCCGAAGGTGTCCAAGTCGTCTCCTCCTCATACGCGCTCGAAAGAGCGCGGATCCCCTCAGAAACCTGGCGCGGGGAGTGCGGTTTTACGTCCGAATTCTGCCCCCAATGGGCATGGCCGCGAGCACTGAGGCTCACCTTACTTCTCGGACGATTTCTCTCGACGTCAAGGTACCACGAGTTATCTCGACGTCGAGCTATCCAAAATCTTCTTGACACCGAACGTTTCCGATATATCGTTGGCGTATCGCGAAAGACCTGAGAGCGATCTTAGAAGGGAAGTAAGAACATGCACGCGACATTCGACGCACCATGGCGCCCGCGCGGCGGCCGAAGAGGTGGTCACGGACAGCGCGGGGGACCGTGGGGGTTTCCCGGTGGAGGGCCGTTCGGCGGTCCCCCGCCCTGGGCGGGCCGCAGGCCCAAGGCCCGGCGCGGAGACGTGCGGGCCGCGCTCCTGGCACTCCTCGCCGAGGAGCCGCGCAACGGCTACCAGTTGATCCAGGAGATCGAAGAACGCAGCGGCGGTGAGTGGCGGCCGAGTCCCGGCGCCGTGTACCCGGCGCTGCAACAGCTCACCGACGAGGGCCTGATCGAGGCCGACGAGCACGACGGCCGCCGCACCTTCCGGCTCTCTGAGGCCGGCCGTACCTTCGTGGACGAGCATCCCGACGAGATGAACGCCCCCTGGGAGGCGATGACCTCGGACGTACGGGACGACGTCCGCGAGCTGTTCGGCACCGCGACCAAGACCGGCGCGGCGGTCATGCAGATCGTCCGGACCGGGAGCGAGGAGCAGGTCGCCCAGGCGAAGCAGATCCTGTCCGAGACGCGGCGCAGCCTGTACCGGCTGCTCGCCGAGGACGAGTAGACCGCGGGAGTGGCGACGCGATGAACACCGAGCAGCTCCGCGTCGGTGACGCGGAACGCGACGAGGTGACCACGGCCCTGCACGAGCACTTCGCGCAGGGCCGGCTCACCCGCGACGAGCTGGACGAACGCCTGACGGCGACGCTGTCGGCGACAACCGTCGGCGACCTACGGGCCGTGACGCGCGACCTGCCCGGCGGCGCTCCGGTCCCGGCATCCGGACGGCACCCCGCTGGCCCCTGGGGCCGTGGCCCGTGGGAGATGGGGGCCGCGTACCGGGGCCGCGGCCCGCTGAGCTCCCCTTGGCCGCGCCACGGATGGGGCCGGCCCCGCCCGTTCGCGCCTCTGCTTCTGGTGGCCCTGGTCGCCGCCGCGTTCACCGGCTGGTGGGTCATCCTCCCGCTGCTCGCCTGCGCGTGGTTCGCGGCCGCGTTCACCGGCCTGCGCCACGCACGCCGACGCCACGCCTCATTCAACGTACGCAGGTAGCCGCGGGCGCGGGCACCCTCCGCCTCACCCGCCGAGGGGGCCCG
>DASQPY010000017.1:0-2762 GCA_035643735.1 Actinoallomurus sp.
CATGGGCGCCTCGCCCGGCGCCGCCGTCGGCAAGGCCGTCTTCACCTCCCGGCGGGCGGTCGAGCTGGCCGACGACGGGGAGGACGTCATCCTCCTGCGCCGCGAGACCAGCCCGGACGACCTGGACGGCATGATCGCCGCGCGCGGCATCCTCACCTCGCGGGGCGGCAAGACCTCGCACGCCGCGGTCGTCGCCCGCGGCATGGGCAAAACCTGCGTCTGCGGTGCCGAGGAGCTGGAGATCGACAGCAAGGTCCGGCAGGCCAACGGTCCCGGTGACGTGACCATCAAGGAGGGCGACGTCATCTCGATCGACGGCACCTCCGGCGCCGTCTACCTCGGCGAGGTCGCGGTCGTCGACTCCCCGGTCGTGCAGTACTTCGAAGGCACGCTGTCGGCTTCCGAAGGGGACGAGCTGGTCGAGGCGGTCGACCGGCTGATGACTCACGCCGACGCGGCCCGCCGTCTTGGCGTACGCGCCAACGCCGACAACGGCGACGACGCCGCCCGTGCACGGAGGTTCGGCGCCCAGGGGATCGGGCTGTGCCGTACCGAGCACATGTTCCTCGGCGAGCGACGGCAGTACGTCGAGGACCTCATCCTGGCCGAGACCAAGGAGGACCGGCAGCACGCCCTCGACGCCCTGGAGCCGCTGCAGAAGCAGGATTTCAAGGAGATCTTCGAGGCGATGGACGGCCTGCCGGTGACGATCCGGCTGATCGATCCGCCGCTGCACGAGTTCCTCCCCGACCTCACCGACCTGACCGTCAAGGTGGCCACCGGCGACGCCTCCGACGACGACGAGCGGCTGCTGGAGGCCGTACAGCGCCTGCACGAGCAGAACCCCATGCTGGGCCTGCGCGGCGTACGGCTCGGCGTGGTCATCCCCGGACTGTTCGCCATGCAGGTACGCGCCATCGCGGAGGCCACGGCCGAGCTGACGGAGGCGGGCAAGGACCCGCACGCCGAGATCATGATCCCGCTGGTGGGTGCGGTGCAGGAGCTGGAGATCGTCCGGGACGAGGCCGAGGGAATCCTCGCGGACGTCGGCGTGGACGCGCTCATCGGCACCATGATCGAGCTGCCGCGCGCCGCGATGACGGCGGGCCAGATCGCCGAGGCCGCCCAGTTCTTCTCCTTCGGCACCAACGACCTCACCCAGACGACCTGGGGATTCTCCCGCGATGACGTCGAGTCCGCGTTCTTCGGCCGCTACCTCGAACTCGGCATCTTCGGCGTGTCCCCGTTCGAGACGCTGGACGTCGACGGGGTCGGGCGGCTGGTGCGGATCGCCGTCGAGGAGGGCCGCAAGACCCGGCCGGAGCTCAAGCTCGGCATCTGCGGTGAGCACGGCGGCGATCCGGAATCGGTGCACTTCTTCCACGATGCCGGTCTTGATTACGTCTCCTGCTCGCCATTCCGCATCCCCGTTGCTCGCCTGGAGGCGGGACGCGCGGCGATAGGGTCGAACGGGTAACGAGACTCACAGAACCATCGGCTGGTCTCACTCGTCTGAACGGTCGTGAGGAATGGAGGAGCGATCACCGAACGACCGGACGGCACGGATCCCACCGTCGAGATGCACCGGGACGACATGGGGGAGAAGTCCCCCCGTACGCGGCTCGACCTGCCTAGCCGACAGGCGGATCCGACGCGTGAAGATCTTCCCCGGCGGCGGCAGGCGGCCGACGAGCCGGTGGCGCCCTACGACGAGCCCGCCGTGCCCTACGACGAAGATGCGTCCGGGCGGCGCAGGCGTACGCCGTGGCGCTGGGTGGTCCGGACGTTCTTCCTGGTGGTCGCCCTCATCGTCGGGATGCCGCTCGCCGCGGGCTTCTACGTCTGGTACGTCGCGCGCGAGGACGTCCGCACGCATTCGGACGCGATCCTCGTGCTGGGTGCCGCGCAGTTCAACGGCACGCCGGGCGACGTGCTGGAGTGGCGGCTGCGGCACGCGCTCAGCCTCTACCAGTCGGGCGTCGCGAAGCACATCGTGACCGTCGGCGGCAAGCAGCCGGGCGACAACTTCACCGAGGCGGGCAGCGGGAAGACCTGGCTCAACGAGCACGGCGTGCCGGCGAGCCGGCTGGTGGCCGTGCCCACGGGCAGCGACACGCTGCAGAGCATGGTCGCGGTCGGGAGTGAGTTCCGGAAGCTGGGCTGGCACACGGCGGTGATCGTCACCGACCCACCGCACACGCTGCGTTCCCGCACGATGGCACGTGCCAACGGGATCCAGGCGGTGACCTCGCCGACGCGCAGCGGCCCGATGGTCTACTCCCGCGACACGGAGTTGCACTACATCGTGCGGGAGACCGGCGGTTACCTGTACTTCCAGCTGTACGGCCGCTGGCACGACGAGCCTTAGTCTCCTGTTCTCCCAAAAGGGGTGAGCAGGCCCCTGTTCGACGCCTCGGCGACGGCGGCGGCGCGGTCGCCTTTTCAGTAGGTGGGTCTTGACCGCGGCCTCGCTGATGAACAGGCGCCCGGCCGCCTCGCGGCTGGTGTTCCCCGTCGGGCCGGGCGGAAGAACGGCCTGACCGGCCGTCGAGTGGGTCCGATCAGCCGATCGGCTGAGAGCGCCTTGTTGTGGGAAGTCTCTGTCCCCAACGGGTTCCCCGCAGGGTGATCATGTCATCACTCTTCGCGTGTTCCGGTTCTCTGTAAGTCAAGTTTCGGATCGATGGCGCCGGACGTGGTCTATGTCCTGACTTGGGGCTCGCCGAGCGGTCGCGAACTCTGATAGGAAAGTTTCCTGTTAG
>DASQPY010000018.1:0-7839 GCA_035643735.1 Actinoallomurus sp.
ATGGCGAAGGACCAGATCATCTTTCTCGCGACCGGAAGACAGCACGTCACCAAGGGAGGAAAGACCAGCGACTCCACGCAGCAGTACGCCGTCACCATGACGAGGTCCGGCGGCGGTTGGGTGGTATTCGCGTTCGCACCGGCAGACGTAGGTGATAAGTGAGAGGCATGAGATGAAGCTCCGCCGGCAACTCGGCATCGGCTTCGGGGGGCGCGACAGTGGCCGTCGAATTATTTCTCTCAACCGTTTGACGCGATCGGATCACGGCGCGGTCCGGCTACCGATCGTCATCGCCGCGGGCGCCGCATCAATGTTCATGATGAGCCTGGTGGCGATCCCGCTGTTCTTTGGTGCCAACCAGCTCTACCAGGGAGCGGCCGGCGGAGCGGGCTGCACCGACACCTCCACAGCGTCCACGCAGCCCCAGGAGTCGGGCAACGCCCACGCCATCCCCTCGAACTACCTCGCGCTCTACAAGAAGGCCGGCCAGCAGTACGGCATCCCCTGGAACGTCCTGGCCGGCATCGGATGGGTGGAGACCCATCACGGGCAGCTCCAGGCCGCGGGCGTGACCAGCGGGGAGAACTACGCGCACGCCGGCGGGCCGATGCAGTTCATCCCCGGCACCTGGAAGGCCTTCAGCGTCGACGGCAACGGTGACGGGAAGAAGGACCGCTACGACCCCGCGGACGCCATCCCCGCCGCGGCCCGCTACCTCAAGCACAACGGCGCGCCGAATCGCATGCGGACGGCCATCTTCGCCTACAACCATCTGGTGTCGTACGTGAACAACGTCCTGTCGGCGGCTCAGGGCTACGCGAACGGATCCTTCGACATCGTGCAGGCCAACACCCCGACCTGCGCCGACATGAACGGCGCCCCCGCCGCCCCCAACGCCGTCGTCGCGCAGGTCATCACCTTCGCGAAGGCCCAGCTCGGCAAGCCGTACGTCTACGGTGCCGTCGGCCCGAGCAGCTTCGACTGCTCCGGCCTGACGATGGCGGCGTACGCCAAGGCCGGCGTCACCATCCCGCGTCTGTCGGACGCCCAGTACTGGTGGGGTGCCAAGGTGCCCAACGGGCAGGAGCAGCCCGGCGACCTGGTCTATTTCCACTACCTCCACGGCCACAGCGGGCCGGGCCACGTCGGCATCGTCTACAACCCCAAGACCGGCATGATGATCGTCGCTCCGCACACCGGCGACGTCGTGAAGCTCCAGACCTACAAGAACTATCCGGGCGGACCGGTCGGCTTCACCCGGCCGACCGCGCACAACGGCCACAACGGACCCACCAAGAGGCTGTGAGCGCGAGGCGCCGGATCGGGGAGCGGCCCCAGGGCAGCCATGGGACCTGCCGTGGACCTGCCGCGGGCGGGGAGGTGCTCGCGGGCCCTCCGCGTAGCCGGGGTACGGTCTTGTCCGCCTGGCGCCGGCCGTCAGTGCCAGGCGTGGTCGGGCGGTGGGGTCCTTCCTGGCGGGTGCCCGCGTGTCAGTGACGCGGGCGCGGTCGGTCACTGGTGAAGTTGGTGCCGCCCCCCGGTGACCGGGTGGCGGCGGATGAGAGGGACGGTGTGCCATGCCCAGCCTTGTCGTAGGCGCGGCGATCATTGCCCACGGCCGACTCCTCGCGGCGCAGCGGGCGGCTCCGCCCGAGCTGGCCGGCGGCTGGGAGTTCCCGGGCGGCAAGGTCGAACCCGGCGAGACGGACGAGCAGGCGCTCGCCCGCGAGTGCCGTGAGGAGCTGGGGATCGACGTCACCGTCGGGCGGCAGGTGGGAGACGACTGGCCGCTCCACAACGGCTACGTCATGCACGTCTGGACCGCGACGATCGCGAACGGTGAGCCGGAGGCGCTCGAGCATTCCGACCTCCGCTGGCTGAGCGAGGCCGAGCTCTTCGACGTCCCGTGGCTGCCCGCGGACCTTCGCGTGCTCGAGGCCCTACGTGTTCACCTCAAGGAGTCCTGATGATCGTTGCCTTCTCCGTGACACCGTTGGGCGTCGGCGAGTCGGTGGGGGAGTACGTCGCCGACGCCGTGCGCGTCGTGCGGGAGAGCGGCCTGCCCAACCGAACCGACGCGATGTTCACCAGCGTCGAGGGCGAGTGGGACGAGGTGATGGACGTCGTGCGCCGCGCGGTCGACGCGGTCGCCGCCCGTGCGCCGCGGGTCAGCCTGGTGCTCAAAGCCGACGTCCGCGCCGGGGTCACGGACGGCCTGACCTCCAAGGTCGAGACCCTGGAGGGGTACCTCGACGCGGACTCCTGACGAGGGTGGAGACGCCTGGATCAGTGCGACCGGGCCGTACCGCGGCCAGAGATCCGGGTACGGCACAGTGGTGCGCGCGGACGCGTACCGAACACGCGGGCGTCAACGCTGGGATCAGTAGAGCGGGGCGCCCCGTTGAATGCTCCGGCCAGGATCGGGGCGCCCCACACACTCGTTCGACGCCGAAGGTGCCCGATCGGTTGCCGCGAAATGACAAGAGATGCGGGCGGCTCGCCCCCCGGGACGGGCCCTGGCGGTCGGCTTGGTGCCGAGCCGACCAAGGGCCCCGGCAGGCCAAGTAGACTTGTGCCTGCCGCGCGGATCCCGCGGCGACTCCCAAAACCACGAAGCGAGACCCGCACGCATGCCCATCGCCACTCGGGACGATCTCCGTAACGTCGCCATCGTCGCCCACGTCGACCACGGAAAGACGACCCTCGTCGACGCCATGCTCTGGCAGTCCGGTGCGTTCCGCGAAAACCAGGACGTCAACGAGCGGGTGATGGACTCCAACGACCTGGAGCGTGAGAAGGGCATCACGATCCTCGCGAAGAACACGGCGGTCCTGCACGGTGGCATGACGATCAACATCATCGACACCCCGGGCCACGCCGACTTCGGCGGCGAGGTCGAGCGCGGCCTGTCGATGGTCGACGGTGTGGTGCTCCTCGTCGACGCCTCCGAGGGGCCGCTACCGCAGACGCGCTTCGTCCTCCGCAAGGCGCTCAGCGCCAAGCTGCCGGTCATCCTCGTCGTCAACAAGGTCGACCGGCCCGACGCGCGTATCGCCGAGGTCGTCGACGAGACGTATGAGCTCTTCCTGGATCTCGACGCCACCGAGGAGCAGATCGACTTCCCGATCGTGTACGCCTCCGCGAAGGCCGGCCGGGCGAGCCTGAACAAGCCCGACAACGGTGGCCTGCCCGACAGCGAGGACCTCGAGCCGCTGTTCCAGGTGATCAGGGAGACCGTCCCCGCGCCCGCGTACGACCCCGACACGCCGCTGCAGGCGCACGTGACCAACCTGGACGCGAGCTCCTACCTGGGCCGGATCGCGCTGTGCCGCGTGCACTCCGGCGTCATCAAGAAGGGCCAGCAGGTCGCGTGGTGCAAGCACGACGGCACCATCGACCGGGTCAAGATCACTGAGCTGATGATGACCGAGGCCCTGGAGCGCAAGTCCGCCGAAGAGGCCGGGCCGGGCGACATCATCGCCATCGCCGGCATCCCGGACATCATGATCGGTGACACCCTCGCCGACGCCGAGGACCCGCGCCCGCTGCCGTTCATCACCGTGGACGAGCCGGCCATCTCGATGACCATCGGCACCAACACCGGTCCGCTCTCGGGCCGGGAGAAGGGCACCAAGGTCACCGCCCGGCTGGTCAAGGAGCGGCTGGACCGCGAACTCATCGGCAACGTCTCGATCCGCGTGCTGCCGACCGAGCGCCCCGACTCCTGGGAGGTCCAGGGGCGTGGCGAGCTGGCGCTGGCCATTCTCGTGGAGACCATGCGCCGTGAGGGCTACGAGCTGACCATCGGCAAGCCGCGGGTGGTCACCAAGGAGATCGACGGCAAGGTGCACGAGCCGGTGGAGCGCCTGACGGTCGACGCGCCGGAGGAGTACCTCGGCGCGATCACCCAGCTGCTGGCGGTGCGCAAGGGCCGCATGGAGCAGATGACGAACCACGGCACGGGATGGATCCGGATGGAGTTCCTGGTCCCGGCCCGCGGCCTGATCGGTTTCCGTACCGAGTTCCTCACCGAGACCCGCGGCACCGGCATCGCGCACCAGGTGTTCGAGGGGTACGAGCCGTGGTTCGGCGAGCTGCGTACCCGGCCGACCGGCTCTCTGGTCTCCGACCGGGCCGGCGCCGCCACCGCGTACGCCATGTTCAACCTGCAAGAACGCGGCACGATGTTCGTCGCGCCGACCACCGAGGTCTACGAGGGCATGATCATCGGCGAGAACTCGCGCGCCGACGACATGGACGTCAACATCACCAAGGAGAAGCAGAAGACGAACGTGCGGTCCTCCACCGCCGAGGCGTTCGAGCGGCTGACCCCGCCGCGTGCGCTCAGCCTGGAGGCGGCACTGGAGTTCGTCGCGGACGACGAGTGCGTCGAACTGACCCCGGCGGCCATCCGGCTGCGCAAGGTGATCCTGGACTCCAAGGACCGCGAGCGCACGCGCGCCCGCGGCAAGCGCGGGCAGGCCTGACGTCGCCTGGCCCCGCAGCACGCGGGGCCAGAAGAGCTAGTGGTCGCGTTCGCGCTGCCGGGCGCGCGGCTGCCGGCGTGAGCGCCGCTGCTGCGCGAGAGGCAGACGCTGCTCGCCCGGCTCGATCCGCCAGCGTACGTCGGCGTGGATCCCGGCGTCGGCCAGGCGTTCACGTGCGGCCTCGAACGACGCGCACCACTGCTCTTCGCGCTCGACGTCGAGCCGCCGCTGCTCGTCACCCTCACCGGGTTCGGTGCGCAGGAGCGCCATGCGTACCTGCCGCGCGTCGTCGACGCGTACCTTGACCGCGTGCTGCGCCCAGTCGCCCCTGGTGAGGACGGCCTCGCCGGCCTTGGCGGTGAGCGTCTCGAAACCCTCGGCCACCTCATAGCCGAGCTCCTCGAACGCCTCTCGTAGCGTGGCCGCCACGTACTGGTGCTCGGCCTGACGCTGCAGCTCGCCGACGAGCCGTACGGCCTCGGCGCGGAGCTCTTCATCGAAGGGGTGGCCGCCGCCGGCGACGTCGACGAGCCGGGCGGGCACGTTCCCTGCCGCGGGATGGGTCTCCAGCTCACGGAGGAACCGCGCCGCCGCCGCCCGGTCATCGCGCCTCCTGCGGGCCTGCTCATTGGCCTGCTGGATGCGGATGCGCACCTCGGTGAGGCGGCTTTCGGCCTCGCCCTGGGTGGACGCGGTAGCGGCCTGCTCGGCGGCCTCGGTGACGGATCTCAGGTCGTCGTCGGTCGTGTCGGGCAGCAGCCGGGCGAGGACGCGGGCCATGGTGGTGGCGAGCGCGTCCGGCGGCGCGCCGACCGGACGGTCGGCGGGACCGTCGGCGGTGGCCTTCAGCGACTCCGCGGCGAAGATGCGGCCGGTAACGGCCGAGGCGATGGTGGTGGCGAGGGACTCCTCGGCCGCGGCCAGGGCGGTGTCCGCCTCGGTGCACCAGGCGACGAGCTCGTCCGCGGCCATCTCCGCGGGTTCGAGCGGGGCGGGAAGCACGATGTCGGCGTCGTTGCGCTCGGCCGAGGAGGCCAGCGCGGTGATGCGGGCGTTCCGGTCGAGCACCTCGGCGATCGCCTGTTCGTGGTGCTGGATCTCCTGGAGGCGGCGAGCGCGGACCTCGGCGCGGGCCTCGGCCAGCCCGGCGAGTACGCCGGTGCCGGCGGCGGCGATGCCGGCCGCGCCACCGAGCACGCGGATGAGCCCGAGGCTGGCGATGACCGCCGCGTCCAGGGCGATGTCGGCTTCGACGCCGCTGCTCACTGTCGTCCTCCCATGGCCTGTTCTTTCGCCCGTTCGCGCTCCTGCCGCCACCGCTGCATCCGCACGCCGGTCACCACCACGTGCGCGATCGAGGCCGCCACCATGACCGCCAGCCACATCAGCCAGGCGATCGAGATCAGCACCGCCACCACGACCAGGAGCACGATCAGCGGCACCAGCGCCACGATCAGCAGGACGCCGCAGCCGCCCGGACCCCGGCGCCGGGTGGTGCCCGACACGGTCCTGGCCACGCCGGAGAAGCCGCGTTTGACGCCGCCGAGGCCCTTGGCCAGCCAGGACCAGGGCCCCAGCGGGAGGTAGTCCGTACCCTGGCGGGACGCGAGGAAGACCTCACAGGCGACGCCGACGAGCCAGGCGGCCACGGCGAAGGTCACCAGCAGCGCCGTCGGGGCGCCCACCGCGCCGACCCCGCCGTAGCTGTCGTTCTTGGCGGCGTTGCGCAACTGGCCGAGCAGCCAGCCGCCCCCCGTCCAGACGACCAGCAGGGGCAGCGTCCACAGAACGGCGCGGATCATCGCCGTCGTACGACCGGCGAGCCGCTGCCTCTCCCGCTCCTCCCAGTGGCGGAGGCCCTCGGCGGCGCGGCGTTCGGTCTCGTCCCGGTGGCGGGCCGCGCCCTCGATCTCCAGTACGGCATCGGGCGCGGCGCGTACGAGGGCGAGGCAGCGCAGGGGATCGTCACCGGCCTGGTCGGACAGCCAGCCGAACCAGGGGACCGGTTCCCGTACGTCTTCACGGGCACGCGCGGCGGCCGACCGCAGGGCGTCCTCCGTCTCGGTGGGACGGCCCGCGAGGGCGAGCAGGGTCGCCAGCACGACGGGGGGTTCGTCCAGGCCGGGAGCGCCCGCGTCGGGGAGCCGGTTCGCCGTGCGCGGCAGCTGCGACCTCAGCCAGTTCGCGAGGCGGTTCCAGGACGCGGCGAGTCCGTGCCAGCGGTCGTTGACCGTCGGCAGGTCGTCCCCGCCGCTGAACCGGGCGAACTCCGGGAGCAGGTGGAACTCCCACAGCTCGCGTACGGCGCGGGCCGCCGTGATGCGGTCGGGATGCCGCGGATCGTCGATCACACCGGCGAGGCCGGGAAAATCCTCAGGGAGCACGCGAAGGCCGAGGTAGTGCGGCTCCAGCGTGGGGTCCAGCCAGCGCAGCAGGTGCAGTAGCTTCACGTTGGGCGGACGGTCGCCGGTCAGCGACTGGTCGATCAGCCGGATGCGGCCCTCGGAGTCCTCCGCGAAGCCGTTCAGCCACTCGCGCAGCGCCTGCCATGCCTCGCTCGGCCCGACCGGGGTGAACATGGTGCCGAAGAAGTAGCGCGTCGCCGACTCCCAGTCCGCGACCAGGGCACGGGCCAGCTCACCGCGGTCGGTGTAGCTGTGGCCGCCGAACGCGAGGGCGCCGCGCGCCGTACCGGTGGTGAAGGCGGACGTACGGGGTGGGTCGGGCTCGGCGACGGCGGGGCTCTCACCGGCGAGCCAGCGTTCGACCTCGGCGCCGGTCCAGCGCCGGCGGGGATCGCGGGTGAGCAGGCCGCGGCAGAGCAACCGCATCCGCAGGTCGGGGACGTCGTCGCAGTCGATGGTGCGCGTGGCGAGGTGGTCGACGACGGCGGTCTCGCTCATGCCCGCGAAGGGTGTACGGCCGGTCAGCAGCTCCCGGACGATGATCCCGAGCGACCACCAGTCGCGGGCGGGGGAGACCTGGCCGGAGAGCGACTCCGGCGCGGCGTACGCGAGGGTCCGCGACGACGAGGCGAACACCACGCTCTGCTCGATCACCCGGCTGAGCCCGAAGTCGGTGATGGCGAGCCGGATGGGCGTAGTGCTGCGGACGAGGACGTTCTCGGGCTTGAGGTCGCGGTGCACGATGCCGGCCTCGTGTAGCCGGTCGAGCCCGGCGGCGAGCTGGGCGATCACCTCGACGACCAGGGCGGGCGGGAGCTGTGCACCGACCACGCGCAGGTTGCCGGCGGGGATGTACTCGATGACCTCGTAGTCGCGGCCCTCGGCGTGGCCGGTCTCCAGGATGCGTACGACGTGCGGCGAGTCGAGCGTCGGCAGCTTCTGCCAGA
>DASQPY010000019.1:0-3971 GCA_035643735.1 Actinoallomurus sp.
CGGGTCATGGCATGCCCGACCAGCCGGCCCACATCTGTCGCGTCGGCCGGGGCGGCAAGCAGCATGGACAGGGCGAGCGGGTCGGCGGCGAGATGGACCGTCCCCTCCAGGGCGCCGGCCAGGACCTGTCGCGCTTGCGGACGCTGCTCCCCGTCGAGGAGCCGGACGTGCAGGGCACCCGATCCGACCCTGGACTTGAGCTGGGCGCTGGTACCTTCGGCCACGATCCGGCCGTGGTCGATGACCGCGATCTGCTCGGCGAGCCGGTCGGCCTCGTCGAGGTACTGGGTGGTGAGCAGCACCGTGGTACCGGCCGCGGCGATCCGGCGGACCAGCTCCCACACCTGGCTACGGCTGCGCGGGTCCAGCCCGGTGGTCGGCTCGTCGAGGAACAGCAGGTCGGGGGTCACGATCAGGCTGGCCCCGATGTCGAGCCGGCGGCGCATCCCGCCCGAGTAGCCGCCCACCGGGCGGCCGGCCGAGCCGGTCAGGTCGAAGGCGGCGAGCAGGTCATCGGCGCGCCGTCTGCTGGCGGCCCGGGACAGGCCGTGGAGCCGGCCGAGGATCGTCAGGTTCTCATACCCGGTCAGGTCTTCATCGAGAGAGGCGAACTGGCCGGTCACCGCCACCCGGGCCCGGATCGCATCCACCTCGGTCATCACGTCGTGACCGAGGACACGAACGGTGCCGCCGTCAGGCCGGGTCAACGTGGCCAGGATGCGGATCGTGGTGGTCTTGCCCGCCCCGTTGGGGCCGAGGAACCCGAACACCTGACCGCGCCGGACCGTGAGGTCGATCCCGCCCAGTGCCCGGTGCTCACCGTAGACCTTGACCAGACCGCACGCCTCGATCGCCGGGCAGTCCCCGTCCGCCCTGTTCTTTGACATGCTGTAAGAGTTAACTAACTCTTACGTGGTGTCAAGGTTTTGATCGGGCGGTACCATCGCTCCGATGGCCGACACGCTCGATACCGCCACGCCGATCCGCCGCCGCCGGTCCGACGCCCGGCGCAGCATCGACGCCATCGTCGACGCAGCCCGCACCGTGCTCGGCGAGCGCCCCGACGCCAGCATGGAAGAGATCGCCACCACGGCCAACGTCACCCGTCAGACCGTCTACGCCCACTTCCCCTCACGCGACGCCCTCATCGCGGCCCTCATTGAGGCCGCGGCCGCCGAATACTCCGCCCTGCTCGACGCCGCCGGCCTCGACACCGCCCCGCCCGCCGACGCGCTGGCCCAGTTCCTCGACGCCGGCTGGCGGTTCCTCCGCCGCTACCCCCTCCTGCTCAGCCCCACCGTGACCGGGATCCCGCGGCCGAAGAGCAACGACCCCCACGACGTCGTGCCCCCGCGACTCGAGCGGCTCATCCGGCGAGGCCAGCGCACGGGCGACTTCGACCCGTCACCCCCCGCTGCCTGGCTCACCGCCGCCGTCATCGGACTCCAGCACGCCGCGGCGGCAGAAGTCGCCGCCGGGCGCCTCACCGCCCGTAAGGCAGCGGCTCTGTGCCTGGAAAGCACACTGCGCCTCTGCGGCAGCAGCGGCCGGCCATCGGCGAGCGGCCAGTGACGGTACCCAGGTACCGAAAACCCTCACCCAGAGGTACAACTCGTACACGGTCGCTGCGTGCGTGAACCACTTCCTGGCGAAAGGCCTTAAGGGGGAGTCTGACAACACGTAGAAGGTCTATAGGCCGCTGGCGAAGAAAGACACGCAGATCACGTCGCGGCCCGCGAGCTACGGCACCCACCGAACCGCGCCCGAACAGGCGCGACGGAACGGCTCCCATTACCTGCCGGGTAATCGTCGCGGTGCCGGGCGCGCGATAGCTTCGGGAAGCATGGTCAGTGCGACAACCACCCGGCCCGTCGGGGATCTGCTGCGGGACTGGCGGCGGCGCCGGCGGCTCAGTCAGCTCGAGCTCTCCAACGAGGCCGGTATCTCGACCCGTCATCTCAGTTTTCTCGAGACCGGGCGGTCCCGGCCCAGTCGTGACATGGTCCTGCTGCTCACCGAGCGGCTCGACGTACCGCTTCGTGAGCGCAACGGGCTGCTCATGGCGGCCGGGTTCGCGCCGATGTACCGCGAGCGTTCGATCGACTCACCCGAGATGCGGCCGGCCCGGGAGGCGCTCAACAAGGTTCTCGACGGGCACGAGCCGTACCCGGCGATCGTCGTCGACCGGACCTGGAACCTCCTCATGGCCAACGAGGCGTCCATGCTCTTCCTGGAGAACGTCCCGGAGGGCCTGGTCCGCCCGCCGGTGAACATCCATCGGCTCGCGTTGCACCCACGCGGTCTGGCCGCGCGGGTCGTCAATCTCGACGAGGTCCGGGGGCATCTCGTCGCGCGGATGGCGCGGCAGGTGGCGTTGACCGGCGATCCGGAGCTCATGGCCCTGCACGAGGAGACCCGGGCGTACGGCGAGGAGCACGACCGCCCGCACGAGCCCTCCCATGACATCGTGCTGCCGACGCGCCTGCGGTACGGCGACCACGTGCTGAGCTTCTTCAGCACCGTCACGACGTTCGGCACGGCGGCCGACGTGACGCTCGCCGAGCTGGCGATCGAGGCGTTTTTCCCGGCCGACGAGGAGACGGCGGAGTATCTGCGACGGCGCGCCGGGCGCCCCTAACGGTCGAGCCGGTCGTGGTGGATGCGGGCGGCCGGTACCCCCAGGTCGTCCAGGGCCGACACGGTCCGCTGGACCATCTCCGGCGGGCCGGCGACGTAGACGTCGTGATCCGACCAGTCGTGGAAGCGGTCGAGGACGTCCGGCACCTGGCCGTGCATGCCGTCGAAGGACGGGTCGCGGGAGACCACCGGCACGATGCGGACCCACGGGCTGTCCGCCTCCAGAGCGTGCAGGTCCGGCAGGTCGTACAGCTCGGCGGGCGTACGCGCGCCGAACAGCAGGTGGATGTCGCGGTGCAGGCCGCGTTCGGTCGCCTCCTCCACCAGCGCCTTGATCGGGGCGAGCCCCGTGCCGCCCGCGACGCAGAGGATGTCGCGGTCGGAGTCGGGGTCGAGGGTCATCGTGCCGGCCGCGTGGCCGAGGAGGAGTGAGTCGCCGATCCTCGCGTGGCGCACCAGCGCGCGGCTGACCCAGCCCGCCGGGACCGCGCGTACGTGAAAGCGCAGCAGTCCGTCCTGGCGCGGTGCGTTGGCGACGGAGTAGGGCCGCCACATCCACGGCCAGCGGGCGGTCTGGATGGTGACGTACTGGCCCGCCCGGTATGGCAGGGGGCGTTCCGGTCGTACCGTAATCGTCGCGATGTCGGGCCCGCGCAGTTCGTGCCCGACGATCTCACCGGTCCACCACGGTGGTTGCTCGGCCGCCTGTTCCTCGGCGGCCTCGTTCATCATCGTGGCCGCCGTCGCGTACGCGGTGCGCCAGGCCGACTCCATCTCCGCGGTCCAAAAGTCACCGCCGAACTTACGCAGCGTGGCCAGCAGGGCCCGGCCCATCGCGTCGTAATGCTCGCGCGTGACTCCGAACTTACGGTGGTCACGGCCCAGCCGGGACAGGAACGCCGAGAGCGTGTCGGGGCTGTCGAGGCTCCAGACGATCTCCCGCAGGGCATGGAACAGACGACTGCGTTGACGGTCCATGGCGGGTGGGAAGAACGCCCGAAGGGGAGGGTTCTCGGCGAATAAACGACCGTAGAAATACGCGGATATCTCTTCCGCCCGCGGCTCGAAGAGGGCGAAGCTTTCTTTGATGATTCGGGGATTCAGCGATTTCATCAATCCCCCCAGTGTCGGCATGGTGATCTCGATCACGCTCCCCTGCCTACGAGTTTCGCATCTCACCAGCGAGAACATCAACCTCTTACGACGGTCTAGTCAGGGCATATACGAAGCGTAATCGAGTGGGGATTATGTGTGATCGGAGAGTAATTGCCTCGCACGTGCAAATACCGACCGGTATAAAATCGTCTTCCGAGATCCGCTGATATCATCCTCTC
>DASQPY010000020.1:0-4699 GCA_035643735.1 Actinoallomurus sp.
CGGGGAGCCTTGAGTCGGCGCGGTTGAATCACCGCGCTGACGGAACCACGGCCACGGGGCAGTGCGCATAGTGCAGCAGCGCGTGGCTCACAGAGCCGAGCAGTAGCCCGGAAAAGCCTCCGCGGCCCCGCGTGCCGACGACGAGGAGGTCGGCGCGCGCGGAGACACCGCCGAGGATGCGCGCGGGATGGCCTTGCACGACCTCGGGGACGACTTCCACGTCCGGGTATTTCTCCCGCCATACGGCCAGCGACTCCTCCAGCGCGCGATGCTCCTCCTCCCCCACGATCTGCGGGTCGTACACCAGTGGCTGCATGGTCCCCGGCCCGGCCGAGGCGGGATGCGTCCAGACATGGACCACGCGCAGTCGCGCGTTGCGCAGGCTCGCCTCCTCGAACGCGAAGCCGATCGCCGACCCGACCGCCTCCGAACCATCCACGCCGACGGCGACCTCGCGCCGTACCGCGGGTTCGAGGTCCCGTACGACCACGGCCGGAACCGGCGAATGCGTGACAACCTGGAGGGCGGTCGAGCCGAGGAGCAGGCCCGCGACCGTGCCGGCTCCTCGGCTGCCCAGCACGACCATCGCGGCGTCCTTCGCCTTCTCCAGCAAGACCTGGGAGGCGGGACCGGGCACGGACTCCGCCTCTACGAGGACATCCGGGGCACGTTCGCGCGCTCTGGCCACGGCCTGGTCGAGTAGCTCCTCGTCCCCGGCTAGCAGCCATTTGCGTACGGCTACCAGCCGCGGATCGACCGGCATGTCATAGAGCCACGGCGCTTCCGCGTACAGGATGCGCAGCGGGAGCTTTCGGCGCGCCGCCTCTTCGGTGGCCCACTCGACGGCTCGCAAACCGTGGTCCGATCCGTCCGCTCCCACAACGATCGCCTTCATGGGTCTGCCCTCTCTGCCAGCACCGTGTCTCCTACGCGTTCAGCACAGTGGACGAACGGAGGCGATCACAGGCCGAAAGGTCCCGGACGGGACGGCCCTTGGTCCCGAACAGATGCCCGGCCCCGCCGGTACGGGGGTGGGTGACCTTCAACTCGGCTGGACGGGACGTAAGGCCCTGCCATTCCGGAAACGGTCGCGCGCACGCTTGCGGTGCAAATTCGCTGGACGGCAGGAGAGGTCAAATGCGCGCGCTCGTCTACCACGGCCCGGGCGAAAAAGCCTGGGAGGAAGTACCGAAACCACAGATCATCGATGACACAGACGCGGTCGTACGGGTCCGGTTCGTGACCCACCACTTCCCCCTCGAAGACTTCATCCGGGCGTACGAAGTGTTCGCCGACGCCGGCGAAACGGGGGCGCTGAAGGTCGTACTGACCCGGTGACAGTTCCCCAGCGGCCCAGGAGTGCGCACTCCCGGGCCATTCGTTCGTGTCTTGAGGACCGTTCAGCCGGCTCGTCCGCGCCGGGATCGGACAGGGCCGGGCGTCCCGGCCAGAGGGAACTTGAGCCCTGCCACGCCGGGGCGAAGGCACGGATCCTGTGGGGCATGCTGCAGATTCGGATACACGGGCGGGGCGGTCAGGGCGTCGTGACCGCCGCGGGACTACTGTCCGCCGCGGCGTTCGCCGAGGGAAAGCACGCGCAAGCGTTCCCCAGCTTCGGGTCGGAGCGCACGGGTGCCGCGCACTCCATGTGAGTTCCTGAGCGTCGAGTCGGAGTTCGCCGCGATGTCGGTGTGCATCGGCGGCCGGCGCTCGGACCTACACCGCCACGGCGAGCCAGGGCCTCGTTCCGGTTGGCCGAGGAACTCTCGATTCCGGTGATGGTGTGCATGGACGGGTTCGTGCTCACCCACGCCGTCGAGGAGGTCGACGTACCCGAGCGGCGTCAGGTGGACGCGTTCGTGCCCCCGTTCGAGCCGCGCCAGATCCTGGATCCGGACGAGCCGGTGTCGATGGGCCGCCGCCCAGTGCCTCGTCGCCGAAGCCCCTCGGCTCGGTCACACATGTCATGGCGCATCACGCGAAGTGCCCCGTCCTCATCGCCCGCTGACCACGGCCCGGAGCGGTGTCCCCCAAGGAGAGACACCGCTCCGGGCCGTCCGTTCGCAGATGGTCGCCGGCTGTGTCGGGACCGCCGCTCATCGCTGATGAATGACCCGGACCACGCCCGGCACTGTACGGGCGATGACATCGGAGATCCCTGCCGGACTGTCCTCGCCGTACAGCTCGACGACTCCATCGCGTACGGTCACGCGCGTCATCGCGGTCCCGGTGGAGACGGCCTCCAGGGCCGCGAGGACGTCGTCGCGGATCCGCTCGTCCTCGTGGGCGAGCATCCGCATCAGGTCCCGCCGACTGACGATGCCGACCAGGTCGCCATCGCGTACGACCGGGACGCTCTTCACCCGCATCGTGACCATCAGGTTCGTGAGCTGGAGGACGTCATCCGTCTCGCGTGCGGTACGCACGTCGGGTGTCATGATTTCCTCGACCGTCGCCGGCGGCGGCGAAGCCGGCGAGGCGGCAGGACGGACGCGAGCGCGCGGGTCCGGTTCGAACACGCCGCGCAGCAGGTCCATCTCGCTCACGATCCCCACGATGCGGCCCTGTTGGTCGAGCACGGGGGCCGCGGTGATATTCCGCTCGTACAACAGGCGCGCGGCCTGACGGACCGTGCACCCCGACGGCACGGTCACTACCGGCGTCGTCATCACCTCGCGGACCAGCATTCCGATCACCTCTGCATCGTGTGCGACGGACTCAGCGGGCATCCGGTGAAGGGCCCTGGCCCTCCTGGCTTACGGCGGCGCACGCCGCCTCAAGCCGGGCAATGGGCACGCGGAACGGGGAGCAGGACACGTAGTCCAGGCCCGCCGCATGGAAGAAGTGCACCGACGCCGCATCCCCGCCGTGCTCGCCGCAGATGCCCAGCGTGAGGTCCGGGCGGACTCCGCGGCCTTCCCGTGCGGCGATCTCGACCAGCCGGCCGACGCCCTCCAAGTCCAGGGTCTCGAACGGTGACGTCTGGAAGATCCCCTTGTCCAGATACGGCGCGAAGAACGCTCCCTCGACGTCGTCACGTGAGAAGCCCCATGTGGTCTGGGTGAGGTCGTTCGTGCCGAACGAGAAGAACCGCGCGTCCCGCGCGAGCCGCCCGGCGGTGAGCGCCGCCCTCGGGAGCTCGATCATCGTGCCGATCGGGCACCGTACGTCGACGCCGGTCTCATCGGCGACCTGGGCGAGCACGTCTGTCGATTCCGCTGCGATCATCTCCAGCTCGGTGGCGTCGGCGACCAGCGGGATCATGATCTCCGCCTGAGGATCACCGCCGGACTTCCGGCATTCGGCGACGGCCTCTCCAATCGCCCGTACCTGCATCGCGAACAGGCCAGGGACCACGAGTCCCAGCCGGACTCCGCGCAGGCCGAGCATCGGATTCTGCTCATGCAGACGCCGTACGGCGTCCAGCAGCCGGGCCTGCTCCTCATCGCGCTGACCGCGTTCTTCGGCCAGCGCGACGCGCACCGACAGCTCGGTGAGGTCGGGCAGGAACTCATGCAGCGGCGGATCGATCAGCCGGATGGTGACCGGCAGCCCGTCCATGGCCCGCAGGATTCCGGTGAAGTCGCGCCGTTGTAGCGGTAGCAGCGCGTCCAGGGCCGCCTGCCGCTCCTGGGGAGTTTCGGCGAGAATGAGCCGTTCCACCAACGGGCGGCGGTCGCCGAGGAACATGTGCTCGGTCCGGCAGAGCCCGATTCCCTCGGCCCCGAACCGGCGCGCTCGCGCCGCGTCCTCCGGCGTGTCGGCATTCGCCCGTACGTTGAGCCGACGCCGCGCGTCCGCATGGGACATGAGCCGATCGACCGCTGTCACCAGGTCGTCCGCACGAGACGGATGCCGCCGGCCCTCGAAGTACTCCACGATCGCGGACGGTACGACCGGAACCGCGCCAAGGAAGACCTCGCCGCTTGATCCGTCGATCGAGATGACGTCGCCCTGCTCGATGATCACGCCCCCGGAGACGGCGCATCGCCGGCCCGCGGCCTGGACGTCGAGCGCCTCGACCCCGCACACACAGGTCTTCCCCATGCCACGGGCGACCACGGCCGCGTGCGACGTCTTGCCGCCGCGGCCGGTCAGGACGCCCTCCGCGGCGATCATTCCCGCCAGATCGTCGGGGTTGGTCTCATGCCGGACCAGGATGACCTTCTCCCCCTTCCCTGCCCAGCGCACGGCGGTGCCACTGTCGAAGACAGCCCGGCCGACCGCCGCCCCAGGCGAGGCGTTCACACCGCTGGCGATCGGCTCCACATCGGCGGCGCCGCTGTCGAATCGAGGGAACATCAGCTGTGCGAGCTGCGCGCCGGACACCCGACGGAGCGCCTCATCGGTATCGATGAGGCCTTGCTCGGCCAGTTGGGTCGCGATGCGGAAAGCGGCCGCCGCCGTACGCTTGCCCACCCTCGTCTGCAGCATCCACAGCTTGCCGCGTTCGATGGTGAACTCGATATCGCACAGGTCCTGGTAGTGGTTCTCCAGGGTGTTCATGATGTCCAGCAGCTGGTCGTACGCCGGCTTGTCGATGCGCTCCAGCTCGGTAAGCGACAGCGTGTTGCGGATGCCGGCAACGACATCCTCACCCTGCGCGTTCTGCAGGTAGTCGCCGTAGATGCCCTGCGCGCCGCTGGCCGGGTCGCGGGTGAACGCGACGCCGGTGCCGGAATCCATGCTGATGTTGCCG
>DASQPY010000021.1:0-5655 GCA_035643735.1 Actinoallomurus sp.
CCTCCCAGTGCACGGCCTGACACCGTGTCACGGTCAAGCCTCAGCTCGCGCTGGGATCGGCTTCGAGCAGCGAGGTGACTCGCCGTAGATCGGCTTCGTTCGTGGGTACCTGCAGGACCATGAGCAGGTCCGGATACTCGACCGGGCGGAACTGGAACATCTCCAGGTCGAGCCGGCCGATCCGAGGGTGTTCGATCCCGATCGTCGCGGGCCGAAAGCCGCGGACGGGGTACTCCGCCCACCACTCCCGGAACTCCGGGCTGACCTCCGTCAGCTCCGCCACCAGTGTCGCGAACCGCGGATCGTCCGGACGCCGGCCGACAGCGGCACGGAACTGGCTCAGCACCGCGCGCGCGGCGGACTCCCAAGCCACCATGAGGGTACGGTTCCGCGCGTCGGTGAACATCATCCACAGGAGATTGCGCCGGTCGGCGGGGATTGCCGCCGGGTCGTTCCGGAGCCGCGTGTAGGGCGTGTTCCAGACCACGTAGTCGAGATGCGCGTCGTAGATGGAGGCGATGTTCGGGGCGGCCGCGTCGACCAGCCGTTGCAGCCGGGGAGACACGTCGTCGATGCGCGTCTGCCCCGCCGCGGTGGCAAGACCCGCGAGGGCGCGCAGTTGACGGCGCTGCTCGGGGTCGAGCAGCAGCGCCCGTGCGAGCGCGTCGACCACCTGCTCGGACGCCGAGATGTTCCTGCCCTGCTCCAGCCAGGTGTACCAGGTGACGCCGACACCGGAGAGCTGGGCGACCTCTTCGCGGCGCAGGCCGGGGGTCCGGCGGAGACCGGGGTCGCAGTCACCCGGCAATCCCACATCGGCCGGCCGTAGCCGTTCCCGCTGAGCGCGGAGAAAGGCGCCGAGTTCGGCACGGCGCGCCGACTGCGGGGTCTCATGGCCATTCGTCACGCCGACATGACTCCTGAGCGGAGTGGACGGTTGACCGGCCGCAGGCTAGCAGCATCAGTAACAGGATCGACCGGCAATATCTCCCTACTCTGACGATGGTAGCCATTCATCGGGGCCTGACATCGGGAGCGTCGAATGACAGATCGCCAGGGACCGGTACTGGTCATCGGCGCCACCGGCCAGCAGGGTGGCGCGACGGCGCGGCAGCTGCTCGAACGCGGCCGGACGGTCCATGCCCTGGTACGGGATGCCGATTCGCCCGCCGCCAAGGAGCTCCAGGGGGCGGGAGCCGAACTCGTCGTCGGGGACCTGGACGACCCGGCCTCGCTCCGGGCGGTGATGGAAGGCGTGCGGGGAGTCTTCCTCGTCCTGACGATGATGGTCGGTCCCAGGATCAGCGCCGAGAGCGTGGTGGCGGAGGAAAGGCGGGGAAAGGCGGTGGCGGACCTCGCCGGGGAAACGGGCATCGAGCATCTCGTGTACAGCTCGCTCAATGGCGCGGAAGCGCGTTCGGGAATCCCGTACTACGAGAGCAAGGCGCGGATCGAAAGCCACATTCACGCGCTCGACCTCCCGGCGACCATCCTTCGCCCGGTGTCCTTCATGGACAATTTCGCCACCTACAGCCGCCCGGTCGTGGTCGACGGCGAGCTGGTGGTCAGCCTCGCCGTACGGCCGGAGCTGCCGATGCAGCTGATCTCGGTACGCGAAGACCTTCGGCCGTGTCTGCGGCCTGCCGGCGCGATTCCGCCAGACGCCCATCGAGCAGGTCCGCGCCTTCGACGAGCAACTGGCACAGATGTTCACGTTCTTCAACGAGCATCCCTCCGAACTCCCCGACCTCCCGGCGCTGCGGACGGACCACCCCGGCCTGATGCGGCTGGAGACCTGGTTGCGCACGACCGGCTGGAGTAGAGAAAGCGGGCAGGCATGACCGACGGACTACTCGTACCGCCCGGTGGCGGTCGCAGGATGCGGACCATGACCCTGAAGGCCGGCGCCGAACAGTCGAAGATCTGGTCGACGTTCGAGGTCGAGGTCGCCCCCGGGTTCGATGTCGGGGCGCACCTGCACCGGCAGGCCGAGGAGATCTTCTACGTCCTCGAAGGCGAACTCGACCTCCTCGCCTTCCAGCCGACCACGGCCAACGGCGACTGGCGCACGTGGCAGTCGGAGGCCGGCGCGACGGCGTTCCGTGGCGGGCCGGGAAGCTTCATGTTCGTGCCCGCCGGATGCCCGCATGCCTTCTTCAACCCGGGATCGGAACCGGCCCGGATGCTCTTCCTCGTGTCCCCGGCCGGGCACGAGATCTACCTTCAGGAGCTCGGCGACCTGCTCGCCGCCTCCGGACCACCGGACCAGGCCGAGATCGCGGCGCTGCGGGCCCGCCATGACATCCATCAGCTCACCCCGCTCACGAACCACCCGCCCGGAACGTGACACCCCGCCCGGTATCATCTGGTAGTCGCCCAGGCGAAGATCGCCGGGCACGTCGATGGCCCGCGTCCGCCGCGAAAGGGCGCTCCGCGATGACTCTCACGACAAGGGGCGTACGAGCCCGGCTCTGGTGAGCGCCCGGTCGATACGGGTGAGTTCCCGCCAGGACCTGCGCCGCGTACGCCGGTCCCGGTCGCACCGCTGCTGGGACCACCTGATCGTCGCTCCGCTGTGGCCGCTGCACGGGGCCAACCTGGGCACCCTCCTCCGTACATGTGACGCCGTCGGCGCCTGCCTCGCCGTACCCCGCCATCCGTGGGTGCCCGAGGCACTCGCCCGCGGCAACACCCTGCGAAAGAGGTCCTGCGTGCACTGGGCCGGCGATCCGCTGCGCTGGCTGGCCGAGCGGCGGGCCACGGGCAGCCATGTCCTCGGTGTCGAGCTGGCGGAGGACGCCGTACGCCTGGCGGACCTGCCGATGGCCCGGGGGCGTACGGTCGCGGTCCTCGGCCACGAGCGGACCGGCATCCCGGCCGAGGCGCTCGACCTGCTGCACGAGGCGGTCGAGATCCCGATGATCGGTACCGGCGCGAGCCTGAACGTCGCGGTGGCCGGCTCGCTCGTGCTGTACAAACTGGCCGGGATGTCGTGAGGGCACTCTAGACTCCCGGCATGACAGCAGCGGTCGCGATCGTCACCGATTCCACCGCCTATCTGCCGCACGACATCGTCGGCGTCACGGTCGTCCCCCTCCAGGTCGCGATCGGCGCCGATGTCCACGAGGAGGCCCGGGGCCGTACGGCGTCGGAGACCGCCCGCGAGTGGCGGGCCGTCACGACCTCGCGGCCCTCGCCGGAACGCTTCGAACGCGCCTACCAGGCGGCGGCCACGGCGGGGGCGACCGCCGTGGCGTCCGTCCACCTGTCCGGTGAGATGTCGGGCACCGTGGACAGCGCACGCCTCGCCGCGGGTGACGCCCCCATACCCGTCCGGGTGATCGACAGCCGCTCGATCGGCATGGGGCTCGGCTTCGGTGTCATGGCCGCCGCCGAGGCCGCCGCGTCCGGAGCGAGCCTGGATGAGGTCGCGGACATCACGATGCGCCGGGTGCGCGCGACCCGGTCGCTGTTCTACGTCGACACTCTGGAGCATCTGCGCCGCGGCGGCCGCATCGGTGCGGCGGCGAGCCTGCTGGGCTCGGCTCTGATGATCAAGCCGCTGCTGCGCATCGCGGGCGGCCGGATCGCGCCGCTGGAGAAGGTACGGACGGCGTCGCGGGCGCTCGCCCGGCTGGAGGAGCTGGCCGTCGAGCTGGCGGGGGAGCGGGAGGTCGACGTGGCGGTGCAGCACGTGGCGGCGGCACCGCGCGCCGCCGCACTCGCCGCCCGCCTGCGCGAACGCGTCCCGCGCCTTTTCGAGCTGTACGTCGGGGAGGCCGGGCCGGTCGTCGGGGCACATGTCGGGCCGGGGATGCTGGGGGTCGTCGTCTCCCGGCGGGACTTCTGAAACGGCGGCCGGGGTGGCCCCGGCCGCCGTTTCACGCTTGTTCGTCAGAGGGACTGCCAGAAGCCGCAGCGGTGCTCACGGGCGAGGTCGGTCTGGCCGTTCCCGCCGGTCGTCAGCGACCGTGCGCGGTCCGCGTCGAACCGCGGCCACGGAGGCGTGCCGCCGCCGTTCGGGTTCCCGGTACGGGCGAAGGCCACCCAGTACTTGATCATCTGGTCGGACAGCTTCTGCTGTGATGCCGAGAGCGGACCGGCGAACTGCTCGTCGTCGAACAGGTACTGCAGCTCGGCGGCGTGGAACGCACCGGTCGGGAAGCTCGGCGTCGTCCCGTCGCTGGCCCAGGGAGCGTTCTCGTCGGCGAACTCGTACGCGTAGGTCGGTACCCGGGTGCTGAGCAGGTGGTCGGTGTCGAGTGCCGTGCACGTCCAGGAGGAGTCGGTCCAGATCGTCGACAGTGCCGTGCTGGGGGAGTCGTAGGCGTTGAGCGGGTACTCGGCGCGCACCTTGGCGGCCTTCTCCTTGCCGAAGAAGTCGTCCAGGTCATCGCGGTAGTCCTGTGCGGTGGCCGTGTGGCCGGTGAAGGACTCGATGGCGGCGGTGAACGTACGGTGCTCGTCACGGGTGGTCCCGTTGATGACCGGGACCCGGTTGAACTTTCCGCTGGCCAGCGCCGTCGCCGGGATGACGGGAAGCACGCCGCCCTCTCCGGCCGCGGGCCCGAAGCCCTGCCCTCCCGCCGAGGCGTCCATCAGCTCCGCGACCGACTTGCCGCGCAGGCAGGCGACGTCGCTTCCGCAACCGAGCTTTTCGGCCAGCTCCGTGCCCTGCTTCTCGGCCACCTGACGGGGGCGTACGCCCCAGTTTCCGTCTCCGAAGGGCCAGGTCCTGGCGAGGTCACCACAGGGGCCGCTCTGGATGATCGCGTGGCTGAACAGTCCCTTCGATGCGGGGGACGCCAGGTGGGAGCAGGTGCTGACGCCACCGGCCGACTCGCCGAACAGGGTGACGTTGCCCGCGTCGCCGCCGAACGCCGCCGCGTTGTCATGCACCCAGCGCAGCGCCGTCTGCTGGTCCTGCAGACCGTAGTCACCGGACTTGCCCTCGGCGCCGTCGCCGTCGCTGTCCAGGGCCGGGTGCGCGAGGAAGCCGAGCACGCCCAGGCGGTAGTTGAGCGTCACGACGATGACGTTGCCCTTGGTGGCCAGCCGCTGGGCGCCGTACAGGCTGCCGGAGCCGGAGTAGAAGCCGCCGCCGTGGATCCAGAACATGACCGGCAGCTTCTTGCCACCGGTGTTCCGCGGGGTGGTGACGTTGAGGTAGAGACAGTCCTCGTTGTCGCTGGCCGGGTCGCCGAGGAATCCGGCGGTCTGGGGACAGGCGGCGGCGGGCTCGGTGGCGTCGCGCGTGCCCGCCCAGGCCTGTTTCGGCTCCGGCGGAGCCCACCGCCGTCTGCCGACGGGCGGTTCGGCGTACGGGATGCCCTCGAACTCCCGGTAGTCCGTGGTGACGGTGCCGCGAACGGCTCCGTCGCTGGTCTTGACGACGGCAGGGTCGTTCTGGCCGTGCACGCGGCTCGCGGTGGCGGGGGCAGCCATACCGGCCGCGAGGACGGCGGCGATTCCGGTGGCGATGATGAATCGTCTTGAGGTCCTGTTGCGGAACGCGCGTCGTGTCGCCGGGGAGCCCTGCTCGGGTGTGTCGTTCTGTGCGGACATCGGGGACGCCTCCGTTTTTGGAGCTGGATGAGATGTCTCGACTCTCCGGTAAGCCATAGGGCATGTCAGTGGGGGTGAAGCGTGGTGGAT
>DASQPY010000022.1:0-3218 GCA_035643735.1 Actinoallomurus sp.
AGAGCTCGTTCCGCGACCGCCCGCAAAGACGCGACGGCGCCGGCTCGTACGGCAAACGCGACGACTCCCGCCGTACGCCGGGCTCGGGTGGGCGCCGCTTCGAGGGCAAGGATTCCCAGGGCAAGGGCTCCGAGGGCCGGAGCCAGGAGGGACGCTCCCCCCGGACGCCGGGCCGGTACGAGCGCAACGACTCCGCCGCCCCGCGAGGACCTCGCCGCGGCCGCCCCGAAAACGGCGGCTTCCAGCGCGATGGCAGCGACTCGGAACGCCGCGGTGGTGGTTTCCGGGGTCGTGAGGGTTCGGGCTCTGGCTCTCGTCCTGCGGGTTCGGGTGGTGGTTTCCGGGGTCGTGAAGGCTCGGGACCTGGCTTCCGCCCGGCCGGCGGGGGGAAGGATGGTCCTCCGCGCCGCGAAGGCGGCGGTTCTGAGCGTACGGGCGCGGCTCCGCGAGGTGGGCCTCAGCGACGCGACGACGCTCGCGGCGGACGCAGGGACGGCGGTCGGCCTGCTGAGGGTCGCAGGGACGGCGGCCGGCCCTCTGAGGGTGGCGGACGCCGGTTCCCCGATCGCGGTGGCAGGAAGCCCGGCGAGCGTGATGGCCGTGGTCCGTCCGACCGTGGTCGCAGGCCGTTCGAACGCGGCGGCCGGTCGGACGCGGAGCCCCGGCCGAGGCGAGACCCCGGCCCGCCCATCGCGGAGGATGTGACCGGGGACGAGCTCGACCGCGCCGCCAAGTCCGACCTCAAGACACTTCCCAAGGACCTCGCCACCGAGGTCGCCCGCCACCTCGTGATGGCGGGCCGGCTGATCGACGAGGATGCCGACCTCGCGTACCAGCACGCGTTGACCGCCAGGCGCCTGGCCGCCCGCGTGGGCGTCGTACGCGAGGCGTGCGGCCTGGCGGCCTACCACGCGGGCCTGTGGTCGGTAGCGCTCTCCGAGCTCCGCGCCGCGAAACGGCTGACCGGTCAGGAGGCGGCGTACCTCGCCGTCATGGCCGACGCCGAACGCGGCCTGGGCCGCCCGGAACGCGCCCTCGACCTGGCGCGTTCGGATGAGGCGAAGCGGCTGCCCCCGGCCGAGGCGATCGAGATGCGGATCGTCGAGTCGGGCGCCCGCCGCGATCTCGGGCAACACGGTGCCGCCGTCCTGGCGCTCCAGATTCCCGAACTCAAGGACGAACGCCTGCGGCCATGGTCCGCCCGCCTCTTCTACGCGTACGCGGATGCCCTGGCCGAGGCAGGCCGGGAGGGTGAGGCGGGCGACTGGTTCGCCCGTGCCGCCGCTGCGGACCGAGACGGCGAGACCGACGCCGCCGAGCGCTACGCCGAGATCGAGGGGCTGGAGATCATCGACGACGATGACGACGGCGAGGCCTCCGAAGAGTCCTGAGCGCTCCCCGGCCGGCCTTGCGGACACGCGGCTTGACCCGGCCGGGGTACGCCCGCGTCCCCATCTGGTCGATCCAGCCGAACCCCGCGACGTCCGCTCCCAACATCCCACCCGATCCCGGACGCTGAGTCGCGCCCGTATGCCGACGACCATCCGATGCGGGGGATCCGTGACGCCCGCCGCTTCGGGCCCGTCTCACCGACGGCTCTGAAGCCTCCTCGCCGACATTCGGCCGTGGGCCGTGCGTCCCGGCAGCGACGAGCACCATCGGCCGGACCGCGTTATCGGCGACCGCGGAAGGTACGTCGGAGGTCGTCCACCCACCGGTCGGGGATCTCCCACGGGATGAAGTGACCGCCCTCCTCATGGGCCTTGAGATTGACGTGGTTGTACCAGGCGGCGCGGTCGCTGTCGAGGAAGTTCTGGACGCGCTGGTCCGTGCTGACGCCCGGCGGGTTCTCGTAGCCGACGAAGGTGATGCCGGTGGGCGCCTCGATGACCGGCTGCCGATCGTGGGACGGCGCCCAGGGGTAGCGGTTGTTGTTGGCATAGGTACGGACCGAGGTGCCGATCGCGTTGGACACCCAGAAGATCATGGCGTGGGTGAGCAGGTCGTCCTTGGTGAAGACGGTCTCGATGTCACCGCCGTTGTCACTCCAGTTCACCCAGCGTTCGAGTATCCAGGCGAGCATCCCCGCGGGTGAGTCGGACAGCCCGTAGGCGAGAGTGCTCGGATCGAGTACGTGCACGGCGAGGTGGGCGGCGAACCGCTTCTCCAGCGCGACGATCCGGGCGTGGACGTCGGCGGGCAGCCCCTCAGGGATGGGCCGGCCACCGCTGAGGTCCCAGGCACGGTCGCCGTCGAACAGAGTGAGCTTCTGCCCGGACCCGATGTGGATGGCGTACAACTCGTCGGCGTACTTGTGCCCGAGCTGACCGGTGACCAGCGCTCCGACGTCGCAACCTGCGGCGGCGTACTTGTCGTACCCGAGGGTCTCGGTCATGAGGGTGTGCCAGAGATCGGCGACCTTCCAGAAGTTCATGTCCGGGTTGTCCGGCAGCGGCGTCGAGAACCCGAAGCCGGGAAAGGACGGAACGATCACGTCGAACGCCTCGGCGGGATCGCCGCCGTACGCGCCCGGGTCGGCCAGCGGGTCGATGACCTTGGACCAGTGCCAGAACGTCCACGGCCAGCCGTGCGTGAGAATCAGTGGTGTGGGGTGAGGGCCGACGCCAGGCTTGCGCATGAAGTGCACCGGCACGCCCTCGACCTCGACCCGGTAGTGCTCGTAGGCGTTGATCCCGGCTTCGGCCTTGCGCCAGTCGTAGTCGGTACGCCAGTAGTCGACGAGTTCTTGCAGGTAGCCGCGGTCGACGCCGTAGTACCAGTCCTGGTTGCCCGCGTCGACCGGCCACCGCGTCAACTCAAGGCGCTGCCGGAGGTCGGCGAGCACGTCATCGGGCACGTGAATCGGCGTCGGCTCCAGCGGGAACGACCGGGGCGCGGCACTGTGTGAGGGGGGTGTTCTCCTGGCTCATCGTGGTCTCCTAAAGCCGCTTCGAGATGCAATTTCGGGTGAGTCCGACAAGCCGGTTCGAGAATTCCACTCGCCGTCGTACCGTGCCGGGACCTTGGCTGGGGCAGGTCGCGGTTCGCCAAGCTATCGTCTGCGCCCGCCGGCGATCGACTCTGTTTCGAGCCTGGCCAGGGCGGCTTCGTGGGGCGACGGTACGTTCTTGTGCTCGAGTACGCCGGTCATGTGCCCGCCCTCAGCCGGTGGAAGCAATCTCGCTGGTGAGTAGCTCGGCGAAGACTTCATTTGGCTT
>DASQPY010000023.1:0-2954 GCA_035643735.1 Actinoallomurus sp.
TCCGGGCCAGCGTCGCCCGGGTGGCTGGCCGAAGCCGGACGGAGCGGGGCCCTGAAACCGTGTTCGTCCTGCCGAGACCGCCGGGACCGGCGAGGCGTACGGGCAGCGTGCGCCGTCAATGGCATATTCCGGTTGTGTTCCACACCACTTATTCGGCACGCCAGTACCGACAGGTAAGGTCATGACCAGCGCCGGGAAGCGGGGAGGGTGGCCGTTGAACGACCGTCTGTGGACGTGGCCGAACGCATTGAGCTTCGCGCGTCTGCTGGGCACTCCCATCTTCCTGTGGCTCGTGCTGATCAAACAGGACTGGTGGGCGCTGGGAATCCTTGTCTTCGCCGCCCTGTCGGACTGGCTGGACGGCAAGCTCGCCCGGATCCTCGACCAGACCAGCCGGATCGGCACGCTCCTCGACCCGGCGGCGGACCGCCTCTACATCTTCGCCACGCTCATCGGCCTGGTCGTCCGCGACATCGTCCCGGTGTGGCTCGCGGTCGTGCTCGTCGCCCGGGAGCTGTACATGGGCCTGCCGCTCTACGTCCTGCGCAGGCACGGCTACGGGCCGCCTCCCGTGCACTTCATCGGCAAGGCCGCCACGCTCTGCCTGCTGTACGCCTTCCCGCTCCTGCTTCTGGGCGCCCACTCGGGAGCCTGGGCCACCGTCGCGAAGGTCATCGGCTGGGCGTTCACTCTCTGGGGGACCGGCCTGTACTGGTGGGCGGCGGCCCTTTACACCGCCCAGGTCCGGCATCTTGTGCGTGCCGGCGACAACTCCGGTGAACTGAAGGGAGCGGAACCCCGACCATGATCGGCGCACCCATCGCGAAGGAGTGGCTCCCGTGAAGGCCGTTGTGATGGCGGGTGGTGAAGGCACCCGGCTGCGCCCGATGACGGCCAACCAGCCCAAGCCGCTGCTCCCGGTGGTCAACAAGCCGATCATGGAACACGTGCTGCGCCTGCTCAAGCGGCACGGCTTCACCGAGACCGTCGTCACGGTCCAGTTCCTCGCCGCGCTCGTGCGCAACTACTTCGGCGACGGCGAGGAGATCGGCATGGCGCTGAGCTATGCCACCGAGGAGATGCCGCTGGGCACCGCCGGAAGCGTCAAGAACGCCCAGGACGCGCTCCGCGACGAGCGTTTCCTGGTGATCTCCGGCGACGCCCTCACCGACATCGACCTGACCGACCTGGTGCGCTTCCACAAGAAGAACGGCGCGCTGGTCACCATCGCCCTCAAGCGGGTGCCCAACCCGCTGGAGTTCGGCATCATCATCATCGATGACGAGGGCCGGGTGCAGCGGTTCCTGGAGAAGCCGACCTGGGGGCAGGTCTTCTCCGACACCGCCAACACCGGCATCTACGTCATGGAGCCCGAGGTCCTCGACCACGTCGCCGCCGGCGAGTCGGTGGACTGGTCCGGCGACGTGTTCCCCAAGCTTCTCGCCGAGGGCGCCCCGCTGTACGGCTACGTCGCGGACGGCTACTGGGAGGACGTCGGCACCCACGAGAGCTACCTCAAGGCCCAGGCCGACATGTTGTCCGGCAAGATCGACATCGAGCCGGACGGCTTCGAGGTCTCACCGGGCGTCTGGGTGGCCGAGGGCGCGGAGGTGGACTCCGAGGCGGTGCTGAAGGGCCCGCTCTACATCGGTGACTACGCCAAGGTCGAGGCCGGCGCCGAACTGCGCGAGTACACCGTGCTCGGCAGCAACGTCGTGGTCAAGGAGGGCGCGTTCCTGCACCGCGCCGTCGTGCACGACAACGTCTTCATCGGGCCGGCCACGAACCTCCGCGGCTGTGTCGTCGGCAAGAACACCGACGTGATGGCAGGCGCCCGCATCGAGGAGGGCGCGGTCATCGGCGACGAGTGCGTGATCGAGTCCGAGGCGTACGTCTCCAGCGACGTCAAGGTCTACCCGTTCAAGACCATCGAGGCCGGCGCGGTCGTCAACACCAGCGTGATCTGGGAGTCGCGCGGCCAGCGCACCCTGTTCGGGCCGCGCGGTGTCTCCGGGCTGATCAACGTGGAGATCACGCCGGAGCTCGCGGTGCGCCTCGCGAGCGCGTACGCCACCACCCTCAAGAAGGGCGCCGACGTCACGGCCTCCCGCGACGCGTCGCGGGCCGCGCGCACGCTCAACCGCGCCGTGCAGAGCGCGCTCACCGCGAGCGCCATCAACGTACGGGATCTGGAGGCGTGCCCGGTCCCGATCGCGCGCTACGCGACGGCGCGGGAGAACACCTCCGGCGGCATCGTCATCCGCACCACTCCGGGCGACTCCCAGGGCGTCGACATCCTCTTTCTCGACGAGGACGGCGCCGACCTGTCCCAGGGCGCCCAGCGCAAGCTCGAGCGGGTGTTCGGACGGCAGGAGTACCGCCGGGCGTTCCCGGGCGAGATCGCCGAGCTGTCCTATCCCTCCCGCGTCCTGGAGACCTACGTCCGCGACCTCCAGCGCTGCGTCAACATGCGCGGGGTACGCGAGGCGGGCCTCAAGATCGTCGTCGACTGTGCGGGTGGCACCGCGTCGCTCGTACTGCCGCAGCTGCTCGGCCGGCTCGGCGTCGAGGTCCTGACGGTCAACAACCGCCTCGACGAGGTGTCGCCGACCGAGACGCTCGCCGAGCGCATGCGCGACCTGCAGCGGCTCGGCGACCTCGTGTCGTCCTCACGCGCGGCGTTCGGCGTCCGCTTCGATCCGGTCGGCGAGCGCATCAGCCTCGTCAACGAGAACGGCGAACTGATCAGCGACGACCGCGGCCTGCTCGTGATGCTGGACCTGGTCGCCGCCGAGCGGCGCGCCGGACGGGTGGCCCTCCCGGTCACCACGACGCGCGTCGCCGAGCAGGTGTGCCGCTTCCACGGCGTGCAGGTCGAGTGGACCTCGACCTCGCAGGACGTGCTGACCAAGGCGGCCGCCACGGAGGGCAGCATCTTCGCGGGCGATGGCCGC
>DASQPY010000024.1:0-2326 GCA_035643735.1 Actinoallomurus sp.
GGTCGGGCGGATCACCTTTGCCCCTCTCGGGAGTCCGAGGCTTCCAGCCAGACCGGTGTTCTCTTGTCTCGTCAATGGCGTTGATCCGGCCGATGTGATCCAGAGCATAAGGACCGTTTCGCCGAGCCGACATGTCCGAAGGAACGGCTCTCCTGGACGAAACGACGATCGTGCCGCGGCGTGCGGCGTGCGGCGCGCCCTGCGCAGGCCCCTGGACGTTCTGGTGGCCTCGCGGTCTGCCCGGGCACGCCGGCCAGCCGTCAACGCACCCCACCTGCTCGCTCTCGTCCGTGCCGTCGCGGACATGCTGGAGGTCGGCGGGCTGGGGGTCGGGATCCAGGCCGAGGACGCCTCCTCCACCTACAGGCTGCCCGCCCTCAAGCGGCCCGAAGACGCCGAGTGCAAGCTGAGCTACGCCGACAAGGACGTGGTAAACCTCGACCGGGACTACGTCCAGCCACTGGGTGATCTGTGGCTGCCCGACAACCTCGCAAAACCACGCGGGAGTGGTCCGGCTCAGAAGGTCGTGTGTGCGTACTCGGATCGCAGGAAGCCGACGAGGTGGCCGTTGACCTCGTGGGAGCGTTCCTGTTGGGTCCAGTGGCCACAGCCCGGCATGACGATGACCTTGCGCAGGCCCGGCACATTGGCGCGCATCGCGTCGAGGGAGCTGAAACGATAGGCGGAGTCGAGTTCGCCGGTCAGATACAGCGTGGGCTGGGTGACCTTCGACGTTCCCAACTGCGGTAGGTCCGACCAGTCGAAGTCGAAGGTGCGGTAGCGCCGGATCGCCCCGTCGAAGCCCGTACGTCCGAACTCCCGCACGTACGTACCGAATTCGCGGTCGGTGAGCCAGTGGCACCAGCGCGACGGCGGGCCAGGGTCGGGAAGCGGGTCGAGGTACCCGGCGCTCTCGGGGGTGTCGAGCAGCCACCGTGGTACGAGGCCGGGCGGAGCCTGGCCCGACAGCGCGTACGACGTCATGCGCAGCGTACGGGCCGCGTCCGCGTCCAGTTCGGCCTCGGCCACGCCGGGTTGCTGGAAATAGAGCACCACGTTGAACTTGCCGGAGTTGTTCTTGCGGATGAATTCGGTGATGGGCATGGGCAGCCGAGCCGAGTACGGCACGCCCAGCGCGACGACCGCCGGGAAGCGTCCTGGGTGGAGCTGGGCACCGGCCCAGGCGAAGGTGGCGCCCTGGTCGTGGCCGACGACCGCCGCGGTCGCCACGCCCAGGGCGTCGAGCAGGCCGGTCAGGTCCGCCAGGTTGTTGCGCAGGCTGTAGCTCGCGACGTCGGCCGGCGCATCGGTGCGGCCGTAGCCCCGCAGGTCCGGCGCGACGGCGTGAAAGCCGGCGGCGGCGAGAGCGGGAAGCTGATGACGCCAGGAATACCAGAACTCGGGAAAGCCGTGCAGGAGCAGGACGGTCGGTCCCGAGCCCGCCTCGGCCACGTGCATGTCGATACCGTTCGTCCGAACGGTCCGTGCCTGATCGAGATCCGTCGGTGGCGAGACGCCGTCGTGTCGGCATGCCTCGTGATTCCAGTGGCCGCCAGCCCGGCGGCACCGGAAGTCTTCAGGAAACGTCGGCGATCAAGAAAGTCGGGCATTGCTCACTCCCGCCACTCGTCCAACAATGGGTGGTCACCGTTGATCATTGGCCGGTGACGGCGGCCGGAGCGTCTGCCCAGCGCGGTATTCAGGGCTACCACTCTGGGCGCAGGATCACCTCGTGGTCACAGGCCGGCGGGCAGACCCGAAGGCGGCGATGTCCACCACAGTGCCGTGGTCGAGGTCCGCGGATGCGGCACGCGTCTGAGCCGACGAGAGGCCTGGTGGCGCGGGGACCGTACGCTGTCGCGCCGTCCGTGCCGACGCACCTTGCTCTACGCCGGAAACCTAACCGGTAGCGGCCAACCCTATTGATCCGTTTTGAGCGCGAAGATACGTTTCGCGCGAGTCGATCATGAGGAGGCCGAGTGTCGACCACGAAGCACGCGAAGATGGTGCTGATCGCGGCACTGTCGTCGGTGGTGGTGCCCTGCGTCATCGCGCAACCGGCGATGGCACAGCTGTCCAAGCCGCCGCCGATCAAGTCCTACGTGGGAGATCCCGGCCGCCTCGGCGACCCGGCGAGTTGGCGCACTCCTGAGTTCAACCGGGACACCGGCATGGTGTCGCTCGGAGCGGAGTTCGCCTACGCCGCCGGCTATGCCGGCGCCGGGATGAACATCGGCATCGTCGACTCGGGCTTCTTCGCCGGGCATGTGCGAGAGCACGGCAGCCTCGACACCGACTACGCGGTCCCCGATCGGTACTTCTCGGT
>DASQPY010000025.1:0-2095 GCA_035643735.1 Actinoallomurus sp.
CGCCTGGGGCCACCGTGCTCGGCACGCTCGCGAACTTGAGCAGAAGCACCGCCGGCTTGGGCGGTGGGGGCGTCGTCGGCGTGGTGGTCGGTTCAGTCGACTGCGACTTCGTGGGTGTCGCTGATGGTGACCCCGGCGAGGTCCGTGGCGTTGGAGATGGCGTCGTCGTCGACGCCAGTGCCGCCGATGCGGTGCTGCTGGCCAGGACGACTCCCGTGCCAACGGTGATGATCAGTGGGTTTCGTACCGATCGTGCGAGCACCGCCTACAACCTCCTCAACGATCGCCTTTGATACTGACCCTACGCTTTCACCAAGGGTCAGGTAACAATCATGCGATCACGTAAAGGCCGAGCAAGCAACCGGCCAGGCGGAGTTGTATCCCGGGAAACCCTAAATGTTTTCCTCGTGTAGTTGTTCGATCTCCTCGCTGGAGATCCACGTCTGGTACACCCCGACATCGACGTTGTCCAAGGCCAGCGCCGCCGCGACCGGGGCGCGGCCGCCGGTGTACTCCAGCCGGACCCACCCGGCGTGCTCCCCGATGACGACGAAGGGCTCGCCGCGCCAGGTGCAGTGCGTGCGTACGTAGTGCAGGCTCTCCACCGCGTCGTCCCGGACGATCGACACGAACCGGCCAGGGCGTACCTCGGTGAACCCTTCGGCCGGGGCGGTGGCGTAGAGCCGTACCTCCCCGTCCACGCCCGGTACCGCCTCGTAGTCCACACCCTGCCAGCGCGCGGTGAACCCGTCCCTGATCACTCCGAGTCCCCCCAGGCCAGCCGGTCGGCGTCGTACCGCGCGACGAAGCGTTCCGAGCCGTCGCTGCTGATGGCGTACATCTCCGAACCGTGCGGCAGACGCATGCTGTCGACCTTGTACTCCCGGATGCTGCCGGCGCTGCCCGGCGCGAAGCCGTCGCCACCGAACGGCGGCAGCTCCACGACCCAGCCGCCGTCGCCCCAGGCGCGCACCGCCTCCTCGGACTGCCCGCCGAAGGGAATGCGGTAGAGGCCGGAGCGGTACGCCGGCCAGCGGATGACGTGCACCTCGGCGTCGTCCGGGCTGAACGGAGAGCCCTCGCGCAGCAGGCCGAGCGACTCATAGATGAGCTTCGGGGTGTTCAGGTCGACGACGTCCTGGACCCGGTACACGAAACCGGCCACCCGGTCGTAGGCCTGCTCCAGATGCCAGGCGACCTGTTCGTGCGGCACGATCTTCTGCATGATCGCCCAGGCGCCGGGCGGCGCGTCCGGGGCACCGCCGGAGTCGTCCCGCCGGGATCCGGGTGGCGCGGCCGCGGTCTCCAGGGGGACGGGCGGCACCTGGCTCTCGACGCTCGGTGGCTCGGTGGCGGCCGGCGGTGCTTCGGCCTGCGGCGGTGTGGCCTCGGAGACGCTGATCGGGGCCGCCGCCGAGATGGCGAGCGCGCGGATCTGCTCGCCGGACAGCGCGACCTCGATGGGCGTGCCCGGGTTGACCGACACCGACCAGTCGTGTTCCGGCCAGGCGGTGAGCAGCTCGGCGAACGTCGGCATGACGAAGCCGGTCGTGCCGACCGCGGCCTTCATCCAGTCGAAGGAGGTGAAGGCGAGTACCGACGGGCGGCCGTGTACCGGAACCGCCGACCACGGGAACTCCGCGTCGCCGGGCCGGGTCTGCACGGCCGGCGGGGTACGGCTCCAGACCGGCAGGAAGACCGTGGTGTCCAGCAGGACCTTGACGACCATCTCCGGGTCGCTCCGCACGTCGAACATCTGACGCTCGGCGTCGCTCTGGGCCGGGAAGTCGTTCGCCAGCCGGGCGGCGGCGTCGGCGTCCACCTGGAGCGACATGCCGGTGACGCGGTCACCGGGGATCGAGGCGCCGATCGCGGTGCCGCCGTTGATGACCAGCTCCAGCGCGGGGTCCGGCCAGAACCGCAGCACCTTGGCGAGATCGGACAGCACGAACGGATGACCGCCCATCGCGTCCCGCATCCGGCCCGGCCCGGTGTAGAGAGGCACGACCGGGCGCCCTGAGGACTCGTCCACGTGCCACTGGAACCCCGGCCGGCCGGGGGCCAGCATCAGGTCACCGTTCTCCACGACCGGCAC
>DASQPY010000026.1:0-6737 GCA_035643735.1 Actinoallomurus sp.
CCCGGCCGCCGCATCTCGCATGGCATGCGCTGCCCCGCGAGACGAACCCCTCCGGTGCGGACCCGCGAGAATCCGCACCCGAGACTCGAACACAGGTTCGAGCGTGACTCCAGTAAACCGGCACGATCCGCATTCGTCAACATGTTCGAATGCCGGTGTGTCCTCCCAGGTCAGAGCGTTCGAAAGCGCGGCATGTGGCGGGCCGCCGCCCCCGACCGATCGGGTTCCGGCGGAACTTGCGCGCCGAATCCGTTACCGACCCCTGGGCCTCTCTCGAAGTTCCCGTCCGTGGCGAGCGGTGCCCTCACGCCACGCCACGTCCATAGCCACGCCACGTGAGGCCACGCCACGCGACATGAGGCCACGCCAGGATCCGGTCAGGAGAGACGAATTCAGTCCGGGAGAGATCGACGACACCGATCTGGTTCGCCGCGAGTCGCGCACCCTCGGCTGCGTACATCGAGGCGAACATGTCGCCGACCAGGCGTTTCAGGTCGGCATCGAACGTCGTGACGGGGTCGCGCCGCCGGTGCGAGAACGGATCGCAAAGCTGATGACGCGCACGGTGCACGTGCCCGGCTGGCGACGTAGAGACAGGCCCGCGGGAGAGGCGGACGATGCCGCGAGAGGCGAATGCGCTCCATGCGGGGGCAGACGAACCATGCGGGTAGGGAGGGGCACGAACGCCGGCTGGGCTTGGCGGCCTCGGCCGTCGTGCCGACGTTGGGGATTGAGGCGAGCAGGACCGTACCGGCAGCCCTCACGGACCGTCGTGGCAGGTCGTGGCCATGCCGGTGGTCCGGGGCGGCGCGTTCATCCGGTCCTCCCGGCGGTGCAGTGGTTCAGAAGCGAATCACCGCACCGCCCGGTGGATCAGATCAGAAAGCCTCCACGGCGCGGCGTGCCTCCGGATCGAGGACACCCCAGCCGATGAGTTCTTCGGTGAGTTCTGTCGGTGACTTGTCGTAGATCACCGCCAGGGAACGGAGATCCTCCTGCCGGATGGACAGGACCTTCCCGTTGTAGTCGCCCCGCTGGCTCTGGATCGTCGCGGCGTAGCGGGCGAGTGGACCGGCCTTGTCCTTCGGAAGCTGCTGGAGTCGCTCGAGGTCGATGACCAGCTTCGGCGTCGGGCCGAGCGGACTCGGCGCAGCTCCGCCGGGTAGCAACTCGGACACCGGCACGCCGTAGAACTCGGCGAGCTCGGACAGCTTCTGAACGGTGACGGCGCGGTCGCCCCGCTCGTACGAACCCACGACGACGGCCTTCCAGCGGCCACGTGATTTCTCTTCCACACCGTGCAGGGACAGGCCCTGCTGGGTACGGATGGCGCGAAGTCTCGCGCCGAGAGCCTTTGCATATTCAGACGGCATCGTTGCGGCCCCCAGGCTCACTTTCTCGTCGTCGACGTTGGCCCTGGAGGGGACCAAGGGGCGGTGACCCCTGCCTCCCCGGAACGCGTGCGTCATGGGGCGCACTTTCAGCCGGCCAAGGGGGGCCGACCGCCGAGGGGTCCATCTCCTGGGATGGTTACGGACAGTGACGGTAAAACGGGTAGGGCTCCAGGTCAAGCCGATTGGAAAAAAGCGGTCGAATCCGTCATCGCTGACAGTGGTGTCTCCCGGGCCTCCGAAGGCGAGAAAACCCCTGCCACATATGACTTCGCGGGACCACCAAGCCAAGCAAGAGGCCGTATTCACCTGGGAAAACTTAAGAGAGACCGGGATGGAGGCGCGCGCGCCCGGGGCTGCTACCGTGAATTAGCCGATCCTTTAAGGCCCGTCCAGTGAGGCGGGAAAGGAGGTTTCCACGGTGAGTGCTGCCTCTGTGCCCCCGCACAGGCCATCTCCCGACGGTGACGTGAGTCACAAGTCCGTTCTCGAGGCGCCGGACATACGCCGCGCGCTGACCCGGATCGCCCACGAGATCCTCGAACGCACCAAGGGCGGCCGGGACATCGTCCTCCTCGGAATCCCGACACGAGGGGTCACCCTCGCCCAGCGCCTCGCCCGTCGCATCGAGGAGGTCGAGGGTCACGCGGTCCCGCAGGGCTCCCTCGACGTCACGATGTACCGCGACGACCTGCGCATGCGGCCCGCGCGTGCCCTCGGCCGTACCGAGTTGCCGCCCGAAGGCGTCGACGACCGCGTCGTGGTGCTGATCGACGACGTCCTGTACTCCGGCCGCACCGTGCGTGCGGCCCTCGATGCCCTGAACGACCTCGGCCGCCCGCGAGCGGTCCAGCTCGCCACGCTGGTCGACCGCGGCCACCGCGAGCTCCCCATCCGCGCCGACTACGTCGGGAAGAACCTCCCGACGAGCGCCAAGGAGACCGTGCGGGTGCTGGTCGAGGAGGTGGACGGCCGCGACGCCGTCCTGCTGGAGGCCGGTAAGTGAAACACCATCTGATCTCCGCGGCCGACCTGACGAAGGACGACGCCCTCCTGATCCTCGACACCGCCGAGGAGCTCGCGAGCATCGCCGATCGGCCGATCAAGAAACTGCCCACACTGCGCGGCCGTACGGTCGTCAACCTCTTCTTCGAGGACTCGACGAGGACGCGTATCTCGTTCGAGGCCGCCGCCAAGCGCCTGTCCGCGGACGTGATCAACTTTTCCGCCAAGGGGTCCAGCGTGTCCAAGGGCGAGAGCCTGAAGGACACCGCGATGACCCTGGAGGCCATGGGCGCCGACGGCGTCGTGATCAGGCACGGTGCCTCCGGCGCGCCGCACCGCCTCGCCAACTGGGTGCGCGGCAGCGTCGTCAACGCCGGTGACGGCACCCACGAGCACCCCACCCAGGCGCTGCTCGACGCGTACACGATGCGCCGGCGGCTCGGGGATCTCGACGGCAGGCGGATCACGATCGTCGGCGACATCCTGCACAGCCGCGTGGCGCGCTCGAACGTCCTGCTCCTGCACACCCTCGGCGCCGAGGTCACGCTGGTGGCGCCGCCGACGCTGTTCCCGGTCGCGGTCGGCACCTGGCCGTGCGAGATCGCCTACGACTTCGACTCGGTGCTGCCCAAGAGCGACGTCGTCATGATGCTGCGGGTCCAGCAGGAACGCATGAACGCCGCCTTCTTCCCGACGGTGCGCGAATACAGCCGCCGGTACGGCCTGGACGGCCGGCGCATGGCCGCGATGCCGCAGCACGCTCTCGTCATGCATCCCGGCCCGATGAACCGCGGAGTCGAGATCGCCGCCGAGGTGGCCGACTCGCCGCGTTCGACCATCGTCGAGCAGGTCGCCAACGGCGTCACCGTACGGATGGCCGTGTTGTACCTCCTGCTCGGCGGCTCCGAATCGGCGATCGCCAACTCACGGACGGAAGGCGAATGACCTACCTGATCAGGGGCGCCAGCATCCTCGGCGGGGACCCCCGCGACATCCGCATCGACGACGGCGTCATCACCGCGATCGGCACGGGCCTCGACGCGAAGGGCGCCGAGACGATCGAGGCCGGCGGGCTCATCGCGCTGCCCGGCCTGGTCGACCTGCACACGCACCTGCGCGAGCCGGGCCGTGAGGACGCCGAGACCGTCGAGACCGGTACGCGGGCGGCCGCCGCGGGCGGGTTCACCGCCGTGCACGCCATGGCCAACACCGAACCCGTCGCCGACACGGCCGGCGTCGTCGAGCAGGTCTGGCGTCTCGGACGCGAGGCCGGACACTGCGACGTGCATCCGGTCGGCGCGGTCACCCGTGGCCTCGAAGGCCACCAGCTCGCCGAGCTCGGCGCCATGGCCGACTCCGCCGCGCACGTGCGCGTCTTCTCCGACGACGGCCACTGCGTCGACGACGCGGTGCTCATGCGCCGCGCGCTGGAGTACGTCAAGGCCTTCGACGGCGTCGTCGCCCAGCACGCGCAGGAGCCGCGCCTGACCGAGCACGCCCAGATGAACGAGGGCGAGGTCTCGGGCCGTCTCGGCCTGGCGGGCTGGCCCGCGGTGGCCGAGGAGGCGATCATCGCCCGCGACTGCCTGCTCGCCGCCCACGTCGGCTCCCGCCTGCACGTCTGTCACGTCTCCACGGCCGGGTCGGTCGAGATCCTCCGGTGGGCCAAGAGCAAGGGCTGGCAGGTCACCGCCGAGGTCACCCCGCACCACCTGTTCCTCACCGACGAGCTCGCCGAGACCTACGACCCGATCTACAAGGTCAACCCCCCGCTGCGCACGAAGGCGGACGTCGAGGTGCTGCGCGAGGCCCTCGCCGACGGCACCATCGACTGCGTCGCGACCGACCACGCGCCCCACCCGGTCGAGGCGAAGGAGACCGAGTGGGCGCCCGCCGCGATGGGCATGATCGGGCTGGAGACGGCCCTGTCCGTCGCCCAGGCGGCCATGGTCGACACCGGCCTGCTCGACTGGGCGGGCCTGGCCGACCGCATGTCCGTACGGCCCGCGCGCATCGGCCGCCTCGCCGGTCAGGGGCATCTCCCAGAGGAGGGTGCTCCGGCCAACCTGACCCTGTACGACCCCACCGCGCGCACGGTCATCGACCCGGCCGCCGCGGTGTCCAAGAGCCGCAACACGCCGTTCGCCGGAATCGAGCTGCCGGGACGCGTGTACGCGACGTTCCTGCGCGGGCGTCCGACCGTCCTGGAGGGAAAGCCGGCATGAACGAGCGAAGCGAGCGAACGGAAAACACGGTACCCCTGGTCACTTCCCCGACGAAGGAGGGCGCGTGACCGCCAAGCAGGCACTGCTCGTCCTGGAGGACGGCCGCACCTTCCAGGGCACCGCGTACGGCGCCGAGGGTGAGGCGTTCGGGGAAATGGTCTTCAACACCGGCATGACCGGCTACCAGGAGACCCTGACCGACCCCTCGTACCACCGGCAGATCGTCGCGATGACGGCCCCGCACATCGGCAACACCGGCGTCAACGACGAGGATCCCGAGTCCGGGCGCGTCCAGGTCGCCGGGTACGTCCTGCGCGAGCCCTCGCGCGTCACGTCGAGCTGGCGGGCCGAGCGGTCCCTGGAGGACGAACTGCGCGCGTACGGCGTCGTCGGCATCGCCGTGCAGGGCACCCGCGCGCTCACCCGCCACCTGCGTGACCGCGGCGCCATGAGGGCCGGCGTCAGCACCGAGGAGACCGAGCCCGCCGCCCTCCTGGAGCGCGTGCTGGCCAGTCCCGACATGATCGGCGCCGACCTGGCCCGCGTGGTCTCCACCGCCGAGCCGTACGTCGTACGGCCCGAAGGCGAGGTTCGCCACCGGGTGGCCGCGATCGACCTCGGCATCAAGACGATGACCCCGCGCCGCATGGCCGAACACGGCTGTGAGGTGCACGTGCTGCCCGCGACCACCACGGCCGAGGAGATCCTCGCGCTGGAGCCCGACGGCGTCTTCTACAGCAACGGGCCCGGCGACCCGGCCGCGTGCGGCTACGCGGTCGACTCGATGAAGGGCGTCCTGGAGGAGGGCCGGCCCGTCTTCGGCATCTGCCTGGGCAACCAGATGCTCGGCCGTGCCCTGGGCCTGGACACCTACAAGCTGCGCTTCGGCCACCGCGGGGTCAACCAGCCCGTGCAGAACCGCGCCACCGGCAGGGTGCACATCACCAGCCACAACCACGGCTTCGCCGTGGAGGCGCCCCTCGACGGGCCGTTCGACACCCCCTACGGCCGCGCCGAGGTCAGCCACGTCGACCTCAACGACGGCGTGGTCGAAGGGCTCCGCCTGCTCGACCGTCCCGCATTCAGCGTCCAGTACCACCCTGAGGCCGCGCCCGGTCCGCACGACGCCACCGGTCTCTTCGAGTCCTTCTGCGAATTGATGAGCAAATGAGCGATGTTTCCAGCCATGAGGCCGACCACGCGTCCGACGCCGCGTCGCACGGCCACGTCCCGGTCGACCCCAATGACGCGGTCCTGCGCGCCAAGGCGCCCAGCCCGCGCGCCTTCCTCCTCGCCGCCGTCGCGGCGCTTCTGACCGTGGCGGTCCTCGTCGCCGCCGCGATCGCGTCCGCGCAGGGGGTCTGATGCCGCGCCGTACGGACCTGAAGTCGGTCCTCGTCATCGGCTCCGGCCCGATCGTGATCGGCCAGGCCGCCGAGTTCGACTACTCCGGCACCCAGGCGTGCCGCGTCCTGAAGGCCGAGGGCCTGCGGGTCTCCCTGGTCAACAGCAACCCCGCGACGATCATGACCGACCCCGAGATCGCCGACGCCACTTACGTCGAGCCGATCACCCCGGCGACGGTCGAGCAGGTCATCGCCAAGGAGCGCCCCGACGCCCTCCTGCCCACCCTCGGCGGCCAGACCGCGCTCAACACCGCGATCGCGCTGCACGAGTCCGGCGCGCTGGAGAAGTACGGCGTCGAGCTGATCGGCGCGAACGTCGACGCCATCCAGGCGGGGGAGAACCGCGAGCGGTTCAAGGAGATCGTCGCCGCCATCGGCGCCGAGTCCGCGCGCAGCGTGATCTGCCACGACATGGACGAATGCTTCGGCGCGGCGGACACCCTCGGCTACCCGATGGTGGTCCGGCCCTCGTTCACCATGGGCGGCGCCGGGTCCGGAATGGCCTACGACGCCGACGACCTGCGCCGCATCGCCGGTGCGGGCCTGGCCGCCAGCCCGACGACCGAGGTGCTCCTGGAGGAGTCCATCCTCGGCTGGAAGGAGTACGAGCTGGAGCTGATGCGCGACCGGCACGACAACGTCGTGGTCGTCTGCTCCATCGAGAACGTCGACCCGATGGGCGTGCACACCGGCGACTCGATCACCGTCGC
>DASQPY010000027.1:0-5581 GCA_035643735.1 Actinoallomurus sp.
CTACCTCGAACGCAGGTTCGGCCGCGGCACCGCCCGCCGCCCACCGACGTCCCCGTGGAAGCAGGTCCGGCTGCAGTACCAGGCCGCGCGGGCACGGCTGCGCACCGTCGCGCGAACCGACTCACGCGCAGGGGGTCCATCATGACCGCACCGATCGTCGAGGCCCGCAGCGTGCAGAAGCACTTCGGGGCGAACCACGTGCTCAAGGGCATCAACCTGACCGTCGAACGCGGGCAGGTGCTCTGCCTGCTCGGTCCGTCGGGTTCGGGCAAGTCGACGTTCCTGCGCTGCATCAACCATCTGGAGAAGATCGACGGCGGCCGGATCTACGTCGACGGCGAGCTGATGGGCTACACCGAGCGAGCCGGTCGGGCGCGGGAGATGAAGCCACGCGAGGTCTCGGCACAGCGCCGCGGCATCGGGATGGTCTTCCAGCGCTTCAACCTCTTCCCGCATCTCACCGCGCTGGGCAACATCATCGAGGCGCCGGTCGGCGTCGCGAAGAAACGTCCCTCCGAGGCCCGCGCCCGCGGGATGGAGCTGCTGGAGCGGGTCGGGCTCGGCGATCGCGCCGACGCCTATCCGAGCCAGCTGTCGGGCGGGCAGCAGCAGCGGGTGGCGATCGCCCGCGCGCTGGCGATGGATCCCAAACTGATGCTGTTCGACGAGCCGACCTCGGCGCTGGACCCCGAGCTCGTGGGTGACGTCCTTAACGTCATGCGGGACCTGGCCCAGACCGGGATGACCATGATCGTGGTGACCCACGAGATCGGCTTCGCGCGCGAGGCCGCCGACAAGGTCGCCTTCATGGACGACGGCCAGATCGTGGAGTCGGGCACGCCCGACCAGGTCATCAACAACCCGCAGCACGCGCGTACGACCAGCTTCCTCAAGAGCGTGCTGTAACCGCCCGGGTCCGGATACGAGCCCGGCTGGAAGAGGGTCCCGCGGCCACGCCGCGGGACCCTCTTCGACCAAGCCCTCCGCTCGGGCCGGTGCGGCCACCCCCGCCAGGATCTTTCACCGCATCGCTGGGCGAAAGCTCCTGGAGGGGATCTCAGGTGAGGTTGGGGCGCAGCCAGCGGCGGACCTCGGCCGGGTCCTGGTTCCGGCGCACCGCGTAGTCGTCCGCCTGGTCCTCGCCGATCCGCCCGACGGTGAAGTAACGCGACGAGGGGTGGGCGAACAGCAGGCCGCTGACGCTGGCGGCCGGCGTCATCGCGAATGACTCGGTCAGGTCCATGCCGATCCGGTCGGTGTCGAGCAGGTCGAACAGCTCGCGCTTCAGGGTGTGGTCGGGGCTGGCCGGGTAGCCGAAGGCCGGCCGGATCCCGCGGAAGCGCTCGGCGTGCAGGTCCTCCAGCGCCGGTTCGGCGTCCGGCTCGAACCAGTCGCGTCGTGCCTTCAGGTGGATCCACTCGGCGAACGCCTCGGCGAGACGGTCGGCCAGCGCCTTGACCATGATGGCCTTGTAGTCGTCCTGCTGGGCCTCATAGGTGCCGGCGAGGGTCTCGGCGCCCTGCAGGGACACCGCGAAACCGCCGATGTGGTCACCGGCCGGCGCGACGTAGTCGGCGAGGCAGCGGTTCGGGCGGCCTTCGGGCTTGACCGTCTGCTGGCGCAGCATCGGCACGCGCAGCGGATCCCGCCCGGGCGCCGTCTCGACCAGGATGTCGTCGCCCTCGGAGTGGGCGGGCCAGAACCCGTAGGTGCCACGGGCCTGGAGCAGGCCCCTGGAGACGATCTCGTCGAGCAGGGCGTTGCCCTCGTCGTAGAGCTCGCGGGCCTCGGGCATGTCCAGGATGGCGGGGTACTTGCCCTTCAGCTCCCAGGCGAGGAAGAAGAACTGCCAGTCGATCATCTCGCGGAGTTCCTTCAGACCGGGCTCGACCTGGCGGATACCGGTGAAGGCGGGCCTGGGCAGGTCCTCGAAGGTGACGCGCTCGGGGTTGGCGCGGGCCTGGGCGAGGGTGAGCAGGGGACGCTGCCGCCGGTTCTCGTGCTGTTCGCGGAGCCGCTGCTGCTCGGTCCGGTTGGCCACGTCCAGCTGCTCGGCCCGGTCGACGTCGAGCAGGTCGGAGACGACGCCGACGACGCGCGACGCGTCGAGCACGTGAACCGTCGTGCGGTCATAGGCCGGCGCGATCCGCACCGCCGTGTGCTGGCGGGAGGTGGTGGCGCCGCCGATCAGCAGCGGGATCTTCAGGCCGCGGCGCTGCATCTCGGTGGCGACGGAGACCATCTCGTCCAGTGACGGGGTGATCAGCCCGGACAGGCCGACGGCGTCGGCGCCCTCGGCGACCGCGGTGTCGAGGATCTTGGCGGCCGGGACCATCACCCCCAGGTCCAGCACCTCGTAGTTGTTGCAGCCCAGCACGACGCCCACGATGTTCTTGCCGATGTCGTGCACGTCGCCCTTGACGGTGGCGAGCACCACCTTGCCGTTGCCGCGGGCGTTCTCCTCGTCGGACCGGCCCGCCTTGTCGGCCTCGATGAACGGCTCGAGGTAGGCCACGGACCGCTTCATCACGCGGGCGCTCTTGACCACCTGGGGAAGGAACATCTTGCCCGCCCCGAACAGGTCGCCCACGATCTTCATGCCGTCCATCAGCGGCCCCTCGATCACCTCCAGCGGGCGATCGGCCTCCAGGCGCGCCTCCTCGGTGTCGGCCTCGATGAAGTCGACGATGCCGTGCACCAGGGCGTGGGAGAGCCGCTGCTCCACCGGCCCTTCACGCCAGGACAGGTCGACGACGCGCTGTGTGCCGGAGCCGGTGACGGTCTCGGCGAAGGACACCAGCCGGTCGGTGGCGTCCTCGCGCCGGTCGAAGAGCACGTCCTCGACGAGCTCGAGCAGGTCGTCCGGGATGTCCTGATAGACGGCGAGCTGCCCGGCGTTGACGATCCCCATGTCCAGGCCGGCGCGTACGGCGTGGAACAGGAACGCCGAGTGCATCGCCTCACGTACGACGTTGTTGCCGCGGAAGGAGAAGGACAGGTTGGAGATGCCGCCGCTGGTCCGCGCGCCGGGGCAGCGCTCCTTGATGAGCGGCAGCGCGTCCAGGAACGCCTTGGCGTATCCGTTGTGCTCGGCGATGCCGGTGGCGACCGCCAGGACGTTCGGGTCGAACACGATGTCGCCGGGGGCGAAGCCGGCCTGCCGGGTGAGCAGGTCGTAGGCACGGCCGCAGATCGAGACCTTGCGTTCGGTGGTGTCGGCCTGGCCCCCCTCGTCGAAGGCCATCACCACCACGCCGGCGCCGTACGCCTTGATCTTCCGCGCCTGCTCCAGGAACGGGCCCTCGCCCTCCTTGAGGCTGATGGAGTTGACGACGCCCTTGCCCTGGACGCACTTGAGCCCTGCCTCCAGGACGCTCCACCGGGAACTGTCGATCATGATCGGGAGGCGGGCGACCTCGGGCTCGGTGGCGACCAGGTTCAAGAACGTGGTCATGGCCTGCTCGCTCTCGAGCAGGTCGGCGTCCATGTTGACGTCGAGCAGGTTGGCGCCGCCGCGTACCTGCTCCAGCGCGACGTCCACGGCGGCCTGGTAGTCGTCGGCCTCGACCAGCTTGCGGAACCGTGCCGAGCCGGTCACGTTGGTGCGCTCACCGATCATGACGAAGCCGGTGTCGGCGCCGATCTCGAAGGTCTCCAGGCCGCTGAAGCGGGTGCCGGTGGCCGGCGGGGCTACGGGCCTGGGCGGCAGACCGGCCACGGCGGCGGCGATCTTCGCGGTGTGCTCGGGCGAGGTGCCGCAGCAGCCGCCGACGATGTTGACCATGCCTGCTCCGGCGAACTCCCCGAGCAGGGTCGCGGTCTCCTGCGGTGTCTGGTCATAGCCACCGAAGGCGTTGGGCAGGCCGGCGTTGGGGTGGCAGGCGACGTAGGTGCCGGCGAGCCGCGACAGCTCGGCGACGTGCGGGCGCATCTCCTCCGCGCCCAGCGAGCAGTTCACCCCCACGACCAGGGGATCGGCGTGCTCGATCGAGGACCAGAACGCCTCGACGGTCTGGCCCGACAGGGTACGGCCGCTCAGGTCGACGATCGTCACCGAGATCCACAGTGGCAGCTGCGGCGCGACCTGCCGGGCGGCGGCGATCGCGGCCTTGGCGTTCAGCGTGTCGAAAATCGTCTCAATGAGCAGCAGGTCGACGCCGCCCTCGGCCAGCGCCTGGATCTGCTCGGCGTAGGCGGCCTGCACCTCATCGAAGGTCACCGCGCGGAACGCCGGGTCCTCCACCCGCGGCGACAGCGACAGCGTCACGTTCAAGGGGCCGACCGATCCGGCCACGAGCCGCCCGCCGGCCTCGTCGGCGGCCTGGCGGGCCAGCTGCGCGCCGCGCAGGTTCATCTCCCGTACGTGGTCCTGCAGCCCGTAGTCGGCCTGGCCGATCGAGGTCGCCGTGAACGTGTTCGTCGTGGTGATGTCCGCGCCCGCCGCCAGGTACTGCCGGTGCACGTCCAGCACCACGTCGGGCCGGGTCAGGTTCAACAGGTCCGGATCGCCGGTCACGTCCTTCGGATGATCGACGAACCGGTCACCGCGGTAGTCGGCCGGGGTGAGCTCGGCTCCCTGCAGCATCGTGCCCCAGGCGCCGTCCAGCACCACGACACGCTCATCCAGCAGCTCACGCAGCGCACCCGTCGCCTCGCGCTGGGCGTTGACGGACTCGGTCACAGGCCACCTCCCGTATCGGGAGGCGCCCTTACCGTTACGTGGCAGGCCGAGCGTGGCGGACCCGGGGTCCGTTGCAGCGCCTCTCGACCTACGAACACAAGATTACCGAGAAGTGCCGGCTTTCACGCAGTCGGCGCCGAATCGGCGAACCGCCCGGCCTTACGGGCGCTACGTGGCCAGGGTGGCGAGCAGGCGCAGCCGCTGCTCGGATTCGGACCCGGGCTCGGCGTGATAGGTGATCAGCATCTGGCCCGCCTGGGGAAGCGCGAACTTCTCGTACCGCAGGTCGAGGGGGCCGACCTGCGGGTGCAGCATGGGGGTCAGGCCGCTGGTCCTGTACCGGACGTCGTGGCGTGCCCACAGGGTGCGGAAGCGTTCGCTGCCGACGCTCAGCTCGCCGATGAGGCTGATCAGGTAGGGGTCGTCGACGTCGGTTCCGACCACGGACCGCAGGTACGGGACGGCCTTGGCGGTCATCTCCTCCCAGTCCCGGTAGAAGACGCGCATCTGCGGTTCCAGGAAGGCCGCGCGCAGCGTGTTGGAGCCGGGTGCGAAGTGGGGTGACAGCGCGATCGCCAGCGGGTTGGCGGCCAGGACCTGCGCGCTGCGGCCCTGCACGTACGCCGGGGTCGTCGTCCAGTTGGCGATCAGGTCGCGTACGCCGGTGCCGACGCGCTCGGGCCGCGGGGACCGGCGCCGTTTCACCGGCAGCGGTCGCGCCAGGCCGTGCAGGTACGCCGCGGCGTCGGGATCGAGACGCAGCGCGTTCGCGATGCCGTCCAGGACCTGGGTCGAGGGGTGCTGGTCGCGGCCCTGCTCCAGGCGCAGGTAGTACTCGACGCTGATCCCGGCCAGCAGCGCGACCTCCTCGCGGCGCAGTCCCGGCACCCGGCGCCGCTC